>JBGSIR010000448.1:0-2171 GCA_041742415.1 Fimbriimonadaceae bacterium
TGCCCGCGAGGCTCTGGTCGTGGATGAGCCCGGCGCCTCGGCTATGGCCTGGGGCCAGGCCAACCAAATGGAGGCGGCGGCCCTGATGGCTCGCGCTGGCCTGCTGCCCGATGCCAAAGCCAACGCCCAGGCGGCGCTGAGGCAGGTGGCCGACGGCGTCTTGGCGATGCAGGAGAAGACGAGCATTCGCCTGAGCCTGCAGGACGAAAACGCCTGGCCGGGCTACAGCCGCGATGTCTCGGGAGTTGGGATCAGCGCCCTGGTGTGGACGCACATGGCAACGGGCGAAGAGAAGTATCTGAAGGGGCTGCTTAAGGCGGTGGGATATGGCGTGGGCATCAACCCAAAGAGCCTGGTCTACACCACCGGCGTGGGCCAAACGCCCGTAAAAAGCCCCTTTATGCTGGACCCCTACTACGCCGCCGACTCTTTCCCGCCGGGCATCACGGTCTACGGTCCGCTCAGCACCATCACCGAGGGCGACGGCACATGGTTCACCGTGGCCAAGCCCTTCGTCCACCCTCCCGCCGAGGAGTGGCCGGGCAGCGAAACTTATTTCGACGCCTTTTGGACAATCATGATGGGCGAGTTCACCATTCATCAGAGCATTGGGCCAACGCTGCACGCTTGGGGATATCTCGCGGGGCGCAAAGGGTAAAGCGGACGCATCTGCGGGGCAAAGGCGCGTAAACTAGGCTATGCGTTCGATTCTCGCGCTTGCTTCGGCGGCGGTGTTTGGCGTGGCCTGTTTGGCCAACCCCGAAGCCACGGGCGGCCCCGCCGTTCCGGCCCCCACTGGTTCCTCCGAAGGCGTGGCCGAGCCGATCGCCGTCAACTTTGAACAGCGCCGCGTGAACATCCCGGCGCTCTATGCCGAGACCTGCGCCAAGTGCCACGGAGCGGGAGCCGAAGGCGGCGGAGCCGGAACCCCCAGCCTCATCTCTGAAGCCAAGTATGCCCAGGAGCTGGACAAGCCCTTCTTCGACATCGTCAAGAACGGCATGCCCGACGGCAGCATGGACGCCTATGGCGAGACCATGGATGACGAAACGATTTGGGGCCTCGTGGTCTATGTCCGCGAGCTGCAGGGCCGAGGGCTGCGCGCCGTCACCGGCTCCCCCAAGCCCAGCGCCGCGGCCCCTGTTGTCAAGCGCAAGGGCCACAGCTACCGCGTGGAGAACGTGGTCGATGGCGGACTCAGCACCCCCTGGGGCATTGATTGGCTCAAGGATGGCCGCTTCCTGGTCACCAACCGAAACGGCGTTCTGAGCCTCTACAACAAGAACAACAGCAAGGTCGGCGACGTCACCGGCCTGCCTGCCATCGCCGAAATGGGCCAGGGCGGACTCATGGAAGTCGCCGTGCACCCCGCCGGCGAGTGGATCTATCTGGGCTACACCGATCCCGACGCCAGCGGAAACGGCATGACCAAGATCGTGCGCGGCAAGCTGAATGGCCTCGCCTGGACCGGCGAGCAGACCATCTACAAGACCGCCGGCGACCTCTATCTGAACGGCGGCGTGCACTTTGGCACGCGCATCGTCTTTGATGGCAAGGGCCACATCTACTTCAGCCACGGCGAGCGCGGCCGACAGGAGATGGCGCAGGACCTGAGCCGCCCGAACGGCAAGGTCTTCCGCGTGAAGGAGGATGGCTCCATCCCCAGCGACAACCCCTTTGTGGGCCGCGAGGGCGCCAACCCCGCCATCTGGAGCTTTGGCCACCGCAACCCACAGGGCCTCGTCATCGACGCGCAGGGCAATCTTTGGGACACCGAGCACGGCCCGCGCGGCGGAGATGAGCTGAACATGATCAAGCGCGGCGGCAACTACGGCTGGCCCGTGGTCGCCTTCAGCATCAACTACAACGGCGCCCCCGGCTGGACCCCCTGGCCCAAGGAAGGCCAGAACATCTCGATGCCCGCCTACCGCTGGATGCCCAGCATCGGCGCCTGCGGCATGGACCTGGTGCGCGGACCGATGGTCCCGAACTGGAAAGGCGACATCCTCGCCGGCGGCCTGGCAGGCCAGAACGTCGACCGCATCCGCGTGAAGGACGGCAAGTTGGTGGAGCGCGAAGAGATCCTGCACGGCATGGGCCGCGTCCGCGAAGTCGCCACCGCCCCCGACGGCAGCATCTGGGTCGCCCTCAACGGCCCCGACCGCATCATC
>JBGSIR010000449.1:0-1860 GCA_041742415.1 Fimbriimonadaceae bacterium
GCATCTTTCGCACCCTGCGCCGCATGGGCATCGGCTCGGTGGCGGTCTTCAGCGAAGCCGACCGAGGCGCCCTGCACACCCGGCTCGCCGATGAGGCCATCGAAATCGGCCCCCCCGCCGCCGCCGAAAGCTATCTCTCGATCCCCCGCATCCTGGAGGCCGCCCGCCTCTCCGGCGCCGACGCCATTCACCCCGGCTACGGCTTTCTTTCGGAGCGAGCCGAATTCGCTGAGGCCGTGAACGCAGCGGGCCTCACCTTCATTGGCCCCTCGGCCAGCGCCATGCGGGCTCTCGGGGCCAAAATCGCCGCCAAAGAGCTGGCCCAGCGCGCCGGAGCCCCCATTGTTCCGGGCTGGTTCGCCGCCGGAGCCACCGACGACGAGCTGATCGTTGCCGCAAAGGAGATGGGCCTCCCCGTGATGCTCAAGGCCAGCGCCGGCGGCGGCGGGCGGGGCATGAGGGTCGTGCGGAAGGAGGAGGACCTCGCCGACGAGATCCTCCGCGCCCGCGAAGAGGCCATGAGCGGCTTTGGCGACGACGACATGATGGTGGAGCGCCTCATCGAGCGGCCCCGCCACATCGAAGTCCAGGTGCTCGCCGACGCCCACAGCCAGGTCGCCTGCCTCTTCGAGCGCGAATGCAGCCTCCAGCGGCGCCGCCAAAAGGTGCTGGAGGAGGCCCCCTCGCCGGTGATGTCGCCCGAAGTCTGGGCCCGAATGCAGAAGGCCGCGCGAATGCTGATTTTGGAGGCGGGCTATGTCGGCGCGGGAACCGTGGAGTTCATCACCGACGCCGCCGGGGAGGAGTTCTTCTTCCTGGAAGTCAACGCTCGGCTGCAGGTGGAGCACCCCGTGACCGAGCAGATCACCGGCCTTGACTTGGTTGAGCAGCAGGTCCGCATTGCCCGGGGCGAGCGGCTGGCGCTGTCCGAGGCGCTGATGACCGGCGACCGCCGCGCTATATCCGGCCACTCCATCGAAGTCCGAATCATCAGCGAAGACCCCGCCCAAGGCTTCCTGCCGAGCGCGGGGCCCATCATTGGCTGGGCCGAGCCTCAAGGCCCGGGCATCCGGGTGGATTCCGGCGTCGAGGAGGGAAGCGAGGCGAACCGCCACTACGATTCGCTCCTGGCTAAGCTCATCGTGCACGGCGCCGACCGCGCCGCTGCCTTCGACCGCCTGCGCCAGGCCCTGATGGACACCCACCTGCTTGGCCCCAAAACGAACATTTCGTTCCTGCTGGACCTCATCGACCGGCCCGAGGTGCGGGCAGGGGAGATGCACACGAGCTGGATCGAAGAGGCCATGGCCGAATGGAAGCCGCCCGCCGAGATTCCGGCCGAGCTGGGCAGCCTGGTGCAGAGCGCGGAGCCTCCTGCGGCCCTGGCTGGCCCTGCCGAATCCGCTCCGGCTCCGGCTTGGACCGCCGATGGCTTCCGAATCGTCCGGGGCTGAGTGGGCCTGGCCCTGCCGCGCAGGTATCCTGCATGGCGTCCCTGACTAGGAGCAAAAGCGCGCGATGACCGAAGTGATCATGCCCAAGATGGGCGACGGAATGGAGGAGGGCACCCTGCTCTCCTGGAGCAAGAAGGAAGGCGACAAGGTGAAGGCCGGTGAGGTCATCGGCGAGATCCAAACCGACAAAGCCGTGATGGAGCTGGAGGCCCCCGGAAAGGGCACGCTCGGAGGCTTCTTGATTCAGGAAGGCGAAACGGTGCCGGTCGGAGTTCCCATCGCCGCGATTCTCAAGGACGGCGAAACCCTTCCTGCAGGATGGGGCAAAGGCGGCGCGCCCGCCGCGGCTCCTTCCGAAGAGGCGTCGGCTCCGGCTGTCGCCGAAGCTCCTGCCGCCGCTGCATCG
>JBGSIR010000450.1:0-11062 GCA_041742415.1 Fimbriimonadaceae bacterium
GGCGGCGCTTGTCGTCCTCGTGGGGGGCGGCGGTCCAGCGCAGAGCCTTCCAGCCCGCCTCCACGCGGTCGGTGAGCCCCTCCAGCCCGGCGGTCCGCTGGCGCTTTTTGAGCTCTGTGCCCAGCTCGATCACGCCGCGCAGACTGCTCCAGGTGGCGGTGACCTGATTCTTCACCGTGCGGTCAAAGGTCAGCATGCCGCGCGAGGTGGGGCGCATCAGCGATCGGCTGCTGGCCTGCTCAAAGAGGATGCCCACCGAGCCCGCCACGTCCGGATAGGTTGAGCCCTTGCCGATGTAGAAGTCGTCGTAGCGCTCCTCCGCAAAGTAAAGCTCGCCTGCCTTCTCAAAGGCTTCGGCGTGGCGCAGGCCGATGGCGCGGGTCAGCTCTTGGTTGGCGGGGTCGGTCCAACGGTTCACGCGATCCGGCACACCCGGCTGAAAGAAGAAGGTGGAGTCCGATCCCATCTCGTGGAAGTCGAGGGTGAGCTGGGGGCGCCAGGCCGTCCAGACTTTGTGGCGCTGCTCCGATTCGGGCTGGGTGAGCGGCATCCAGTCGCGGTTAAGGTCGAATCCGTAGTGATTCGTGCGCCCGGCCGGCCAGGGCTCACGGTGCTCGCGGTCCTGCAGGTCATTGGTGGCGGTCATGCCGCGCACGCCGTTCATCCAGTCCACGCTGCGGTCTCGGCCATCGGGGTTCATGGAGGGCAGAAGGATGATGACGGTCTTGTCGAGAATCTCCAGCACGCTCTCGTCCTGGCCCGCCGCAAGCTGGTGAAGCACCGGGATGGCGGCCTCGGTGGCGCTGTGCTCATTTCCATGCACGCCATATCCCATCCAGACGACAGTCTTCATGGCGGCCAGCTCGTCATCGCGGACCAGAGTTGGCTGAAGCAGAAGGCGGCGGCTCTCAGCCTGAATCTCGCTCAGCCGAGCCAGGTTCGCCGGGGAGGAGATGATGGCGTGAAGCAAGGGGCGGCGGCCGATGGAATCGCCATGCTGCTCCAGGATCACTCTGTCGGAGGCCTGCGCCACGGCGCGGAAGTACTTTTCGACGTCGCGCATGGCGGAGTGCCGCTCCCCGATGCGCCATCCCAGCACCTGCTCGGGGCTGGGGATGGCGGGGTTCAGTCGCTGGGGCGCGCCGGGTGCCGACTGCATGCTCACCACCGGCGGGAGCTGCGCCCAGGCCCCGGCCGAGAGCGCAAGGGCCGCCAGGGCGGAAGCGAATCGAATCATGCCCGAAGGCTACCCACCTTGGAGCAGCCAAACGCGCTCATCGGCGGTGAGCTCGATGCTGCATGCGGCGGCGTTTTCCTCCAAGTGATCCACCCGATCGGGCCCAATGACGGCCATCGTCGGAAAGGCCTGGTTCAAAACGTAGGCCAAGGCGATCTGCAGCACCGTGCAGCCCTTCTGCTCGGCAAGCTGGGCGGCGCGGTCTCGGCGGGCAAAGTTGGCTTCGCTGTGATAGACGCGGCGCACATCGTCTGAATCCACTCCGGCGTAGAACCCGCCGCCCGCGCTGCTCCAGGAGACCAGCGGCATCCCCGACTTTTCGTGCCAGGCCACGCCCGCGCGGTCCAGGGTGACGCAGCCGCCCCACATCGGCTCATTCACTTCGCCCAAAAAGAGCTGCGGGTTGTTGAAGGCAAAGCCCGGCTCCCCGTTCTGGGCCGCCAAAGCGTTGAACTCTTCAATGCGCTCTAGGCTCCAGTTGCTCGCGCCCCATCCGCCGATCTTCCCTTCGGCCTTCATGGCAGCCAGAGTCTCCAGCATCGGAGCAAGCTCCTGCTTGGGGTTGTCGCGGTGAAAAGCCGCAAACTCGAAGTGGTCCACTTGGGCGCGTTCGAGTTCGGCTTCGACGTCGGAGCGCAGATTCTTGGGCGAGAAGCGGTTGGCCTCCACGCCAAAGGGGTGGCAGACTTTGGTCATCAGCACCACTTGGTCGCGGCAGCCTCTCTCCTTCAGCCAGCGGCCCACGCATTCGGTGGACTTCCCGCCGTAATACACCCAGGCCATGTCGATGGCTTTTCCCCCCAGCTCCAAGAAGCGGTCCATCACAGCCGCCTGCTCGTCGTAGCGCTTGGGGTTCATCGGCACCGTGCCGAGGGCGAGCTGGGAGACCGAAACCCCCGCCAAATCGAACTTGCCGATCATGCCTTGGCCTCTCCCTCGAACTCGAATCCACAGCTTGCCCGCAGCATGTCCAAGGCCTCCATCACCCAAAGCGTGTGGCGGATCGGCATATCTGGCGACTCCTTGAGGCCCTCTCGGATCATGCGGGAGACTTCGTCGGCCTCCAGGGCATAGCGGTCCAGGCCCAGGGTCGGCGCGATGGTGTGCGTGGGCTCGTTCGATTCGCGGGAGTAGACTCGGATCTCGCCTTCGCTGAACCAAGGCTCATCCACCTCGATGCGGCCCTTGGTGCCGAAGAAAATGGCCTGCGAGCGGAGCGTGTGGTGAACCGCCGTGCGGAAATCAGCGCCTCGGCCATCGCCGAAGTTCAGCGTGCCGGCGCCATAGGCATCGTACTTTGATTCGGTCATGAAGGGCTGGTACTGCGCGCTGAGCACGGGGGAATCGAACGCTTCGATGGCCATGGAGATGCAGTAGCAGCCGACATCCATCAGGGCGCCGCCGCCCTGGGCGTTGTTCACGCGGAAGTTGTCCCAACCCCACCCGGCCGCGAAGCCGAAATCGGCGGAGACATGATGAACCTCGCCCACCGCGCCATCATGCGCCAGGCGCTGAATCTCCTTGATCTGCGGGTGGCAGCGGTACATAAAGGCCTCCATAAAGGGCACGCCGGCCTGCTCCACCACGGCCAAGGCCCGGCGGGCTTCGATCTGGTTGAGCGTGAAGGGCTTTTCGCACAGCACGGCCCGGCCCGCTTCGGCGGCCCGGATGGTCCAATCCGCGTGCAGGTCGTGGGGCAGGGCGTTGTAGACGGCATCCACGTCCGCCTCGATGGCCTCCTGATAGGAGCCGTAGGCGGCTCCGCCAAACTCGGCGCAGAACGGCTGAGCGGTTTCGATCTTGCGGGAGCCGACCGCCGCCAGCTCTCCATGTTCCGAGGCCTTGAGCCCCTTGGCAAAAGCCCGGGCAATCATGCCCGTGCCCAAAATCGCCCATCGCGTTTTCGACATGCGGCGATTCTATTCGCAGGACGCTGTTTTCGGCCTGCCCCTGCCGAAGGTTTTTTCGGGGACCCGCGCCATGGTCCCAACCGGATGCGGCGGGATATGCCATTATTTTCGTGCGGGGTGGAGCAGTCCGGTAGCTCGTCGGGCTCATAACCCGGAGGTCATAGGTTCAAATCCTATCCCCGCACCCAAAGCGCTCTCTATTCGAAGAGGGCGCTTTTTTTGTCGAGACTGGCCTCGTCGAAGGCATTTTTCCGCCGCGCCTCGTCCGAATTGCCCTCCTGCCTCGCCCAAGATCTGAGGCCGAAAGTTTCGGGCAGCCTGGGGCCAGGTGGCGCATATCCGCCCAGAATTTTAGAATGTAGTTTGGCATTGCTGCCATTCAAGCAATCCTGAACCATTGCTGGGACTCAATTTGCGCAGCCTTGTAAAATTTCACACGGTCGGCAAACTTCCGCTAGACCTGAGGGAGTCATTCAAACATGACAAAGCTGGCCCCGCCGATTTCTGCGCGTCGAAACTGGGCGGAAATTATTCCCAACGAGGTGCTTGTCTATCAGCAGAGCTCTTGGCAGATCTGGCCGGGCGCCCAGCTGGTGCATATGGCGCATCGGCTTCCAGAGTTTGATTCTTCTTCAAATTTTCATGCTGTCTTTGTTTATGAGGGCCAAGCTGGCCGCTTAAGGGTGACCGGCGATGGGCGGGCACAGTCAATCGCCATGACGCCCGGAGCCATGTCATTTGCGCCGGCGCATATCGCGTTCCATTCCGAGCCGGACAAGATCCTGATGGAAACAATCGGGCTGCTGATCGACCCAGAGTGGCTGCGGACGCAGGCGGCGGCTTCCGGGATGAAGGGAGAGCCCTCTTCCCTGCGGCCAGCCTTCGGCGAGGGCAACCCCAGAGTCGCCGAGATTCTCCGGCTCATGAACGATGACCTCAAAGCAGGGATGCCGTTTGGACCCGTCTTTGGCGAGAGCCTGCTGGCCGTGTTGGGGGCCGCGCTGGTCTCGCATGTTGGCCCAAGCCCCGTTCCACTGCCCCAAGGAGGCCTTTCCAAAAGGCAGGTCGAACTTGTGATGGGGGCGATCAGAGACAGGCTTTCTGAACAGATTCGACTTCGGGAGCTTGCCGACCTCGTTGGGTATTCCGAGCACCATTTTCACCGCCTTTTCCGCCAGGCCACTGGACTCAGAGTCCACGAGGCGATCATGAGCCATCGGCTGCAGAGGGCAGAAGAGCTTCTTGCGCACACCGACGTCTCGGTGTCACGGATTGCCGCCGAGTCCGGGTTCTCTGATGCCGGGCACCTTGCGAGGCAGCTTCGCCGCCGGCGAGGGCTGACACCTCGTCAGTTTCGCGCCCAATCTCAGCGATAGCGGCATTGTCCGGTGCTTGAGCAAGATCGTCCGCTCTGCAGATTTTGGCTCTGCGTATTGAAAGGTGCAATGAACTTTGCTTTTCGCAAAAAGGCCATCCTGGCCTCCCTTTCGCTCATCGCTGCCTTGGCCACCTTTGGATGCGGCAGCTCCACTTCGGCGCTTGTGAATCAGGACGCCGCACTCCTCAAGGCGTCCATCGCGGAATCTGTTCAACAGGGATTTTCGGCCGGCTCATCTGTGGCTCGAACGGCCGGCGGAGGAGGAGGGTCTCTCTCTGAAGAAAGCGCCTACTTTGATGAATTTTTTGGCCTCTATGCCATGCCCATCGCGGACGGCATCGACTACTTCCTCGATGAGGCCCGGACTCAGCCGGCGGGCCAGGAGCGCACGACCCAAACGGTTGGCGAAGCGGGCTCATTCTCTCAAACCACCGTCATCCAGATCACAGGCGGGCCGCGCGCGGGCTACCAGTCCACAGGCAGCCTGGCCATTGACGGCAGCAGGGTGGACCTGAGCCTGATCGGAACTGACCCGGCTTCTGGAAGCTTTGAAACCATCGGCTTCTTCGAGGGCGGCGCCGGCGAATTCTCGGCGCGCTACACCGACGAGCAGGGCCAGCAGCGAACCTTTGCCGTTCGATTTGAAGAGAGCGGAGCCTATGAAGTTGCGTTCAACACCGGCGCCAACTACCTCTATACCCTGAGCTTTGCGGCGGATGACTCGGGCACTGGAACCGTGACCGGCGACAATGCCGTCCTGCCCGCCCAGATCGTCTGGAACACCGAAGGCGACGGTCAAATGACCTTTGCCGACGGCTCGGTTCTGGAAATCCGCGGCTTCGACTTCGAGCAGATCTAATGAGCCTCATCGCCGCCGAAGGGTAACTTTCGGCGGCGATGTTCACTCTGGTTCCCTATCTGCTTCGGTGCGAAGCGCTGGAGGAGCCGCTGGCTCTGCAGACCGCACAGCCGCATCTGAGCTGGAAGCTTCGGGCCGGAGCGCCGGAGTTGGAAGGGCTGAGCCAATCGGGCTATCGCATCCTTGTCGCCTCCAGCCCAGAGCGGCTGGCAGCGCACGAAGGGGACCTTTGGGACACCGGCCGGGTGGCCTCGGCGGAGACCTTCGGCATTCGCTATTCCGGCCGACCACTTGGGTCAAGAGCCCACGCGTGGTGGAAGATCAAGGTGTGGGACCAGGCGGGCAAGTCCTCTGACTGGAGCCCGGCCGCGCGGTTTTCCACCGGCCTCCTGAGGGCGGAGGATTGGTCGGCCAAGTGGATCCACGGTGAGACGCCCACCCAGCCGCCCAGCCCCCTGGAGGGAGCCTCTTGGATCTGGGCCGGCGATGAAGATCCTGCGCAGTATCCGGCCGAGCGGCGCGTTTTTTCACGGGATATTGAACTGACGGCGGGCGACCAGCTCAAGATGACCCTTTCGGCGGACGACGCCTTTGCGGTCTTTGTCAACGGAGCCCTTGCCGCCCGGTTTGACGAATTTGAAGGCTGGCGCCGCCCGCAGGAGCTGGACTTGACGGCCTTCGTGCGCCCCGGCGCAAACGAGATTCGCATCGAGGCCGAGAACAAATCGACCGGCCCGGCGGGCGTCATCGCCGTGCTCTCCAGCGGAGGCCGCCGCTGGACGACGGGGCCGGATTGGAAGGCCGATCGCGGCAGCGTGCGGGTGCTTGTACCGTTCGGAGCCGGCCCCTGGGGACGCATCGGGCCGACCGCTTTCATCGTTTCACCTGCATTGCACTTCCGGCGCGGCTTCTCCGCACCCAAAAAGGTGGCGCGGGCCATCGCCTACACCACTGCCCTGGGCATCGTGGACCTCAAGATCAATGGGCGCCGGGTGACCGATGACCTCTTTTCGCCGGGCTGGACCGACTACCGCAAGCGTGTCCACTACACCGCCCACGACGTGACCGACCTGATTCAGCAGACCAACGACGTGGAGGCGGTGCTGGGGCAAGGATGGTTTTCGGGCTATGTGGGCTGGGCGGCGCAGCGGGACCACTACGGCAAGACCCCGATGGTGAAGGCGCAGATCGAGGTGGAATATGCCGACGGCAGCCGCGACACCTGGGCCACCGGAGATGGCTGGGCAGTGGGGACCGGCCCGACTCTCGACGAGCATTTTCTGCACGGCGAAAAGCACGATGCCCGCCTGAGCTTCGTGGAGCAGGGCGCCGCTAAAGTTGGCGAATGGGACGCCCCGCTGGAGGCCTTCAACGGCGTTCCGGTTCAAGTAGAGCAGACCCTGGCGCCCCGCTCCATCACCCCGTCCGGGCCCGGAAAGTGGATCGTCGATTTCGGCCAGAACCTCAGCGGATTCACCCGGCTGCGGCTGCGCGAAGAAAGAGGCACGATGGTGACCCTGCGCCATGCCGAACGGCTGGACGCAGACGGCGGGCTCTACGCCGCCAACCTTCGGCTGGCGCAGGCAGTGGACGAATACACCTGCGCGGGCGAGGGCGAGGAGGTCTGGAATCCGCGCTTCACCTTCCACGGCTTCCAATATGTTGAAGTCTCTGGGCTGGCTAAGCCTCCCCAAATCGAGGCGCTCAGCATCACCTCGGCGGCGCCCCGTGCGGGCGCCCTGGAGACCAGCGACCCCATGCTCAACCAATTGGTGAGCAACGCCTGGTGGACGCAGAAGATGAACTTCATCGACGTGCCCACCGACTGCCCCCAGCGCGACGAGCGGCTGGGCTGGACCGGTGACGCGCAGGTCTACATTCGCACGGCCGCCTACTTTGCCGACGTGCAGAGCTTCTTCACCAAGTGGTTGATCTCGCTCGACGACGCTCAAGGCGCAGACGGGAACTATCCGAAAGTGGCGCCGGTCATCAGCGGTCTGGATGATGGCGGACCGGCATGGGCGGAGGCGGGCGTCATCTGCCCGATGGAGACCTACCGCGCCTACGGCGACCGCGCACTGCTGGCCCGACACTATCCCAACATGAAGCGGTATGTCGACTTTCTGGTGGCCCGGTCGAAGCCAAACTTGATGCCGCCGGACCAGTATCACGCCTATGGCGACTGGCTCAGCATCAACGCCGAGACGCCCAACGATGTCATCTATTCCGCCTACTTTGCCCTGACCGCCCAGCTCACTTCCGAGGCGGCGCGGGAGCTGGGACGGCTGGATGAGGCCGAACGCTATGCAGTTTTGCACCGCCGCCTGCGCCGAGCCTTTCAGGATGCCTACGTTTCACCAAACGGTGAGGTGCGAGGCAAAACGCAGTGCGCTTATGTGCTGGCCTTGGCCTTTGACCTCCTGGAGCCAGAGCAGGCAAAGCTGGCCGCTGACCATTTGGTGAAGGACATCGAATCCCGCGATTGGCATCTCTCCACCGGCTTTGTTGGCACGCGGGACGTGATGCACGTTTTGGTCAAAATCGGCCGGCCCGATGTGGCCTACCGGCTGCTCCACAACACCACCTTCCCCAGCTGGGGCTTCCCCATCCAGCACGGCGCCACCTCCATCTGGGAGCGCTGGGATGGCTGGACGCCGGAGAAGGGATTCCAAGACCCCGGCATGAACTCTTTTGCCCACTACGCCTATGGCGCGGTGGCCGGGTGGATGTTTGAGCACCTCGGCGGCATCAGCCCGCTGGAGCCCGGCTACGCCCGCGTCCTCATCGCCCCCCTCATCGACCCTCGCCTGACCTTTGCCAAGGCCTCCTACGACTCAGTGCGCGGGCCCATCCGGGTGGAATGGCGCATCGAGGGCGGCGAGCTCAAACTCCACGTCGAACTCCCCCCCAACACCACCGCCGAAATCCGCATCCCCCAGCCGGAAGGGTCGTATCGAAGAGTGGAGGCGGGTTCTGGGGCGCACACGTTTCGAGAAGGCTGGACAAAATAAAAGCGGGGCCGACTGAAGAGTTCAGTCGGCCCCGCCTTGTACAGTTCAGCGCACCTACTTAATCGCGACTTCGGTTTCCGCGTCGAAGAGGTGGGCGCGGCTGAGGTCCATGAGGAACTCAGATTCGGTCTGGGGCTCCACCGGGTGGGTGGCTGGGATGTTGGCGATGAGGTTGTGCTCGCCCGCCTTCAGATAGACCGTGTTCTCGTGGCCGAGAAGCTCAACCACGTCGATTTTGGCCGTGAAGACATTGTTGCCCGTCGCGGCCGTGCCGGTTCCGGGGAGGTCGATGCTTTCCGGGCGGATGCCGAAGACGACTTTCTTGCCCTCATAGCCCGCGACCGAGGCCTCGGTGCCGGGGCGGCATCCGAACCTCAGGGCTCCGTCGTCGCTCACAAAGGCGCCGTCCTGAATTGTGCCGTTGATGAAGTTCATGGGCGGAGCGCCGATGAAGCCGGCGACGAACATGTTGGCGGGCTCGTTATAGACCACCTCTGGCTTGTCGCACTGCTGCAGGATGCCCGCGTTCATGATGGCGATGCGCTGACCCATGGTCATGGCCTCCACCTGGTCGTGGGTGACGTAGATCGTGGTGATGTTGAGCGAGCGGTGAAGGCGGATGAGCTCGGCGCGGGTCTGAATGCGCAGCTTGGCGTCCAGGTTCGAGAGCGGCTCGTCCATCAGGAAGACCTTGGGCTTGCGCACGATGGCGCGGCCGAGGGCCACGCGCTGGCGCTGTCCGCCTGAAAGCTCCTTCGGCTTGCGCTTGAGCAGGTGGCCGATGTCGAGCATCTTGGCCGCATCGTTCACGCGCTTGTCGATGTCCGCCTTGATCTCCTTGGCCTTGCTCATGTTGGCGAGCTGCCACCAAAAGCCCTTCAGCTCGCGCAGGCGCAGGCCAAAGGCGATGTTCTCATAGACCGACATGTGGGGGTAGAGCGCGTAGTTCTGGAAGACCATCGCGATGTCGCGATCCTTCGGGGGAACGTCGTTCACCCGGGTCTCGCCGATCATGAGGTCGCCCCCGGTCGCCTCTTCCAAGCCTGCGATCATGCGCAGGGCCGTCGTCTTGCCGCAGCCCGAAGGCCCGACCAAAACCATAAATTCAGCGTCGTTGATCTCAAGAGTGAGATTGTCGACGGCTCGGACATCTTTGCCGAACACCTTGCTGACGCCTTTGAACGATACTCCTGCCAAAACCCTGGTGCTCCTCGTCGATGAGTGAGCCTTGAAGCATAGCCGATGCAGTCGAACGCCCGCAAGCCGCCGCCGGGTGCAGGCTCAATTTCGGCATAATTGAGCAATGAATTCTGGCCTGCAGGATTGGCTGACCTCCTCGCTGGAGGGTCTGCGCGAGCAGAACCTCTACAAAACGCCGCGCATCCTGGAGAGCCCCGCCGGGGGCCGAGTGCGCATGGACGGCAAGGAGGTCGTCAACATGTCCAGCAACAACTACCTGGGCCTGGCGAACCATCCCAAGGTGCGGGCCGCCGCGCTGGAGGCAGTCGAACGGTGGGGCGTGGGCGCGGGAGCCGTGCGCTGGATCGGCGGCACTATGGCCGTCCACCAAGAGCTGGAAGAGCGCCTCGCCAAGTTCAAGCACACCGAAGCCGTGCTCGTCTTCACCGGTGGATTCACCGCCAACAGCGGCTGCATCCCGGCCGTGGTGACCAAAGAAGACGTCATTATCAGCGACGAGCTGAACCACGCCAGCATCATCGACGGCGTCCGCCTCTCCCCCGCCGCCTACCGCAAATCCGAAGGCTGGGTCTATGCCCACAAGGACATGGACGGCCTGCGCGACTGCCTCAAGCGGGCCAGCGAAAAGAGCTTTTCCAAGAAGATGATCATCACCGATGGCGTCTTCAGCATGGACGGCGACATTGCCCCGCTTCCCGAGATCGTGGCGCTGGCCGAAGAGTTCGGCGCCTTTGTGATGGTGGATGACGCCCACGCCAGCGGCGTGCTGGGCAAAAACGGCGCGGGCACGGCTTCGCACTTCGACCTCTATGGCCGCGTGGACATCCAACTCGGCACGCTCAGCAAGGCATTGGGCGTCATCGGCGGCTACATCGCGGGCTCGGGAGCCCTCAAGGATTGGCTCATCAACCGGGGCCGCCCTTATCTCTTCTCAACGGCCCATCCACCGATGGTCGCCGCGGCCCTCATCGCCGCGCTCGACGTGATGGAGAACGACCCCGAGCCCATGCAGCGGCTGTGGGACAACGCCCGCCGCTGGAAGGCGATGCTGGCCGAAGCCGGGTTCGACACCATGGGCTCGGAAACCCCCATCACCCCGGTCTATGTGGGCGACGAGGGCGAGGCTCAGCGCATGGAGAAGATGCTCTGGGACGAGGGTGTTTATGCGCTCTCCATCGTCTATCCGACGGTCGCGCTGGGCAAGGCCCGCATCCGAACGATGCCTTCGGCGGCGCACACCGATCAAGACCTCGACGACGCCCTCCGCGCCTTCATCAAGGTGCGCGATCGGCTGAAGGCGGGGGTCTGAGCGGGGCGGGCGAAGCCCACTGGCGGCGGTCCGCGTCAATGAATCGGCGCGGCGCCTCCGGCCCTCGTCCAGGCGAGAGCCCCACCCGCACACCCACTAAAATCTGCCCGGGCGGCTCATCCGGCTCCAGCCAAAGCGGCCCGGATTGATCAAAGAGG
>JBGSIR010000451.1:0-2033 GCA_041742415.1 Fimbriimonadaceae bacterium
TTCGTCACCGTCGATTCCCCCCGCGCCATCCCGTCCGCCGCTTTGGCAAAAACCTGGCAGGAAACCGTGCCCGGCATTCCCTGCGGGGAATCCGCTAGTTTGAAGGAAATCCTGCATCCGAAGAAATCCCCTCGGGCCAAGGCCTTATTCTCCGGAGTCGACAAAGAGCCACGCCGCCTGCTCTGCGGCTCACTCTATCTCTGCGGCGAGGTCCTCAGCCTCATCGAAGGCGGAGCCTTCGAATCCAGCACCCAATGACCAGTCACCCTGCGACCACGTAGTGGTCCAGCATAGTAGCCGTGAACTTCAGTCCACGGATGGATGGGAAGAGAGAATTTTGTCGCGTCGCGACAACGCAAATTTTCACGAAAGCATCTGACCGGGAACGAATTTGCGGCGGCGCTACGCGACGCGGATGGTCGCCTTCGAGGGGGCCGTGGACTGAAGTCCACGGCTACTGTGCTTGACCGCTACACGGTCGTGGAGGCGCTCGACCGCTCCGCAGTCGTGGGGAATTGGCGGCAGCAGCCCGGGCTTCGCTACTCCTCCTGAATAACTCATTTACAAGTTACGCAGCGGGAACGAGTTGGAAGCCGAGGGATTGAGCCTGTTTGAGGAGGTTTGCGTGCTGGCGTTGGAGGGATCTGGGGGTGATTTTGAACGCTTCGGCCTCGTTGTAGGGGTGGCGGGTGGCGATGAGGGCATAGAGGATGCGCGCCAGTTTGTGGGCGGCGGCGGTGAGGCCTTCGGCTTTGCCCAGCCGCCCTTTCATGCGGCGGGTGTATTCGCCCATTTTGGTCTGCGAGCGGTGCAGTCCGAAGACGCCCAGGCGAAGGGCATTGGCGACGCGGTTGGCCACCTGCCGGGTTTTGGCTTTGAGGATGCGCCCGCCGCTGATGCGGTTGTCAGGACACAGCCCCAGCCAGGAGGCGAAGGCGGAGCCGCTGCGGAAGGATTGCAGGATCTGAACTCCGGTTCCCAGTTCGCTCATCAGGACCGAAAGCAGCCCCGAACTGACTCCGGGGACCGCACTCAAATCCACGCCGTAGTAACGCCAGGCTTCATCAAAGACATCCATCTGCGGGCTGTTTTTGCTGGGCTTGCGCTGGGTGCCGGGGGCGGCGGCCGGCAGCGGACCGGAGGCTTCGGCTTCCACTTCCCGGGTGAGGAGGGTAAGCTGGGCATCGCAGGCGGCGATGTCTTCCTGGAGGCGCTGCCATGTGCTTTGGCTTTGCCGCAGGACGAAGAGGTATTCCTCCCGGTAGCTGCCCACGAGGGCCTGCTGGATGGTGCCCAAAGGGCTGCGGCAGCGCCGGTCGCGCAGAGCAGCCAGTCTGGCCGGATCCCGCTCGCCGGCGAGGATGGCGGTGATGATGGCCTGGGCGCTCACCCCGTCAATGTCGCTGAAGACGTGCTGGATTTTCAGGTTCAGTTCTGTCAGGACTTTCTGCATGGCCTGGACCTGTTGGGCCGCCGCGGCAACGAGGCCCTGCCGGTAGCGCATCAGATAGCGCAGGGGGACGATTTCCTGGGCCGGACGGTAGGATTTGCGCAGCAGTCCGGCGGCGTGCAGTTGCTGGAGCCATGCGGCATCCTGCACGTCGGTCTTGTGTCCGGGCACGCCTTTGACGTGCCGGGCGTTGACCAGATAGACTTCGATGCCGGCGGCCTCCAGCAGGTCGTAGGCGGTGATCCAGTAGTTGCCGGTGCTTTCCATGGCGGCGGTTTTGATGCCGCAGGCCAGCAGCCAGTCGCGCAGGGCCTCCACATCCGCCGTGAAGCTGGTGAAGGTGCGCACCGCCGGCCCCGTGGTGCTTTGGGGCGGTACCGCCGCCACCAGCTCACGGGCTCCGATGTCGATCCCTGCCGCATGCGGATGCCGATGGGGATCAATCCTGCCGCCATGGGCGGGGTGGGAGGAGCAGGGCGGGCTGGAGCGTGATTTGCGGGGGCGTTTCATGACAAGGCGGGGCTGGGGTGGAATCCCGACGCCGGGCAACCGCCGTAAACAAAAAGGACACTCTCCTGAACGG
>JBGSIR010000452.1:0-3043 GCA_041742415.1 Fimbriimonadaceae bacterium
CCATCGAAGCCGCCCGCGCCGGAGAGAGCGGCCGCGGCTTTGCCGTGGTGGCCGAAGAGGTGCGCAAGCTCGCCGAGCGGGCCAGCGACTCCACCACCGAAATCTCCAGCCTCATCGGCTCGGTGCGCACGGGAGTGGAGCGGACAGAGCAGGAGATGGAGGCCAGCCGCGAATCGGTGACCAAGGGCCGCACCATCGGAAGCCAAGCCTCCGCCGGCCTCGACCGCATCGCCCATGCCGTCATGACGATGTCGGAAATCGCCGCCGACGCCCAGCGCCAAGCCGATGAAATCGCCCACCAGGCGGCGGCAGTCAGCGGCCTGGTGACCAACGTCGCCGCCATCAGCGAAGAATCGGCCGCCGGCAGCCAGGAAATCAGCGCCGGCATGACCGAAGTCGCCGCCGGCGCCGAGCAGGTCACCTCCGACCTGGAGCACGTCTCCACCGAGCTCAACCACCTCGTGTCCCAGTTCCAACTGGACCTGAAGGCGGCCTAAACCGAGCCACTCACCACCGAGCTCCCTGCGCATCACGCGGGGGGCTCGGTTTCCTGCTCGATTTCAGGCTGGAGCAGGCCCTGAGCTTGCTCCGCTTTGCGCAAAATGGTTTCGACCACGCCGAGCGCAATTTTGAGGGTGTAAACTTCCAGGCATGAAGGAGATTCCCGAGGAGCTGCGAGGCCACTTGGTCTCCACGCCTGACACCTTGGGCTGAGCCGTGCGATTCGCGGGAAGCCGCGTATTTGCGTGGCAGCTGATCGACCATCTCTTGGATGGCCGGAGCACAGAAGAGTTCCTTGCCGATTTCCCTGGTGTGACTCCGGAGGGCGTCGAAGCCCTTCAAGTTTGGACCCGCAGGCTGCTCATGAGCGAGTTTGACGCTGCATGAAGAGAAAGGTCCTGCTGGACCTCAAGGCGGCTTAAGCCAAGCCCATCATCGCCCAGCCCCCTGCCCATCACGCGGGGGGCTCTGGGACCTCTTCGAATTCAGCCTCGAGCAAGCCCTGAGCTGACTCCGTAGCGACGAGCTTGGGGCTGTCACATCCAAACAGCTTCACTTGCGCAAAATGATCCTCGACCACACCTAACGCAAGGTCTCCGAGAGAAAGTCACTGGTATAGTGAGCATATCCGCTCAAAACAGAATGAGTGAAAGCAAAATGTGTCGTTCAATTTCGCGCCAGCCCGAGCCCATGGGAAGGCAAATCGTCAGGAGGCTCTCATTGTTGTTTTGCACGCATCTGCTTGCTACAGTAGGAAATGCGCAGCTTGTGGGAATTCAACCATTGAGCTATGACAATGGCCGCATACTAATTTCGTCAACGTTGCCTGGCATGGAAACTTGGAAGTCAATATCGCACCTGGAACGGACCGATGGTACAAACAAGGAGGAGATTGGCAATGCTCCGTTCTTCCTGGAATTTCATGGCGACGACAAAGTACAAGTGTATGGTTATGATCGCTTTGATCGCCCGGTGGGGCCACTTGAGGTGTTTGTGGACTTGCGCGAGGTCTTTGGTCAATACTATGAGGCGATTCTTCCTCATTCCAGAGAGCGTGGCACCAAGTTCTTCGGCATGCCAGTCAAGAGCATTGCCCTCAGAGGAAGCAATAGTGAAGCTCTCGCGTTTGCCGTCATGAGAAACTCGGATGTTGCAGCTCGGCATGCGGCAAGATTCGATGTTAGTGGCTGGGCGCGCTCATACTCCTGGGGGATTTACGCTGATGAACTCAAGCGCCTCTGTGCTGACAAACTGGCTAATTCAAGCCATCCAGTTGGATCAGCGCTTAAAATGTTCGCCGAACTCCCCGAGCAATTCGAAGACATTGTGGAATCCACTGCTAATAACTGGGGATTTGTTGGCGCCGGAGGAGGATATGGCCGAAGCGTTGTTACTGCACGAGTGCGCTATTTTGAAGAATTGCTAGCGTTGGCATACCTGGTTGATGGCACTGTTTCTGATGTTGACTCTAGATTGACTATGTATTTGTCTAGTGCCTGGGCAAATGTAAGCTTGAATGGAAGCATCCGCATCCTGACTGACTCCATGGACAATATCATAGTGATCCCCCATGATGCTTCACTGGCCTTGCTATCAACCACTGTTTTGACCATGCTGGATTCGACTGCTCAAGCACTCACTATGGATCCGTCACTTGACTCTAACAAGCCTAGTCCCAAAGCAGCTCTTCAGCCCCTCACCGCAGAAATCCTGAGGCATGTTAGAACCTGGGAAGCAGACGAAAAACTCAAGGCTTATCAGGAGGTTGTTCCAAGGTTGATGCTGGAGCTTTGCGAGCCAATTTCTAATTCACTGTTGGTTTTCAGAGGTCCGGCCGTCGCCGAACTCTGGGCCCCCGTTTCCTACTAGGCCCAACCAAATTGCATCTTGGCAAGTCTGCCTGTAGATATTTCGCAGGAGAATTTCAATAAGCTTATCCACTAATCCTCGTCTAAGCGTCGAATTCTGTATGCTGGGCTGTGAATTGGACTACGCACGGTCGCACTTGGGCATGGCCTGGGACTTAGTCCTTCTTTGGTTGCGATACGTGCACGGTGCCCTGTTGTTTGGCTACCGGCATATGCCCTACTGGGTCAATGGAAGGAATACTGTCCAGGGCAAGTCGGATTTATGAAAGCCGCCGTCATCGGAGCCGGGATCGTTGGGCTCTCCGCCGTCCGCGAGCTCGCGGGGCGGGGACATGATGTGACGCTCTACGAGCAGTTCCCCCTCTTCCACAATCGGGGCAGCAGCCACGGCCGCACCCGCATTATCCGCCGCGCCTATCCCGACGCGCTCTTCACCCGCGTCATGAGCGAGGCGTATCCGCTCTGGGCGAGGCTCGAAAAAGATTCGGGTCAAAAGCTGGTGGATGAGTGCGGGCTGCTCTACTTTGGGCCGCAGAGCGACCCCAAAGTGGCATCCATGGCCGCCGCCCTGGCCGAGCTGGAGGTGCCGCATGTGCCGATGGACCGCGCCGAGGCCGAGCGAAAGCTGCCCGGGCTGAGGCTGCGGGAGGGCGAAATCGGCATCTTCACCCCCG
>JBGSIR010000453.1:0-5484 GCA_041742415.1 Fimbriimonadaceae bacterium
GGCGGCGGTCAGGCTGGCGGCGGCGGAGGCACGATTGACCTCTCCTCCGGAGACGACAATCTTTTGCCCCCGGGAGTTGATCACCTCGGCTTCGACCCGACCGACAACTCTCTCATTTTCCGCGGAACTCCGGAAGCCCGCGACCAGCTCCTGAACCTCATCGCCCAGTTCGATGTCGCTCCGAAGCAGGTTTCGGTCCAGGTTGAGTTCGTCACGACGTCGACTTCGATCTCGAGCTCGTTCGGCCTTGATTGGGACTACGCTCGCGCCAACACGTTTGCCGGCTCGCGACCGGGCAGCTTTGCCCGCACGAGCGACCCGATCTTCGTGAACTACGCGACCGGAAACGTGAGCATGCGGCTCCGAACCCTCCTTACCGAGGGCAAGGGAACCGTTGTCACTGCTCCCAAGATCCGCACGCTGAACAACACTCCGGCGTCGGTCTTTGCGGTCACCCAGACGTTCATCTTCACCAGCCAGGCGGTCAACGGTCCGGGCGGCATTATTATCACCACGAACCCCTTCCCGCTTACGCTGACGACGAACCTCGCCGTCAACCCGCGCATCAACAACGATGGAACTATCGTTGCCCGCCTGACGCCTCAGATCAGCAGCATCGGCCAGCTTCGCCGCGCTCCGGATGGCTCGGAAGTTCCCGACCTCCTGCAGCAGGGAGTTGACGTTGTTGCTCGCGTGAAGGATGGAGAAACAATTGTCCTGGGCGGACTGACGAGCCAGAATGATACGGGAAGCCGATCGCGCATTCCGGTTCTGAGCGACCTTCCGATCATCGGCCAGCTCTTCCAGGGACGAAGCCGAGAGCGCACCGATTCCGAGCTTCTGATCTTCGTCACGATGAACATCCTTGACGACGACGACTACGGCCTCTAAACAAGGGGCTCTGGGCTCATGACATCCCAGGGAGCGGCGGGCATGAGCCAGCCGCTCCCTGTTTTACTTTTCCCTTGAGATTCTATGGCTGCAGTCGTCCTAGTCGGAATGATGGGGTGCGGCAAAACAACCATCGGCAGGATGCTGGCGGAAGAGCTGGCCGTACCGTTTTGCGATACCGATCACCTGCTTCAGCACCGCCTCGGCCGGCCAATCCACCAACTGTTTGAGCTCTATGGCGAAGAGACCTTTCGCCAGCACGAGACCAGGATCCTTAAAGACCTGACCCGCGAAGATCGGGTTTTGGCGACCGGCGGCGGCATTGTCGTGCGGCCCGAAAACTGGATCGAGCTGGAACGGCTGGGAGTCACCGTTTTCCTGGACGTCGCCGAAGCGACCCTCATCCAGCGTCTGCGCACGGCCAAAAAGCGCCGCCCTTTGCTGGAAACCGAAAACTGGGAAGAACGGGTTCATCTGCTGCGCGCCACACGCCTTCCGCTCTACAGTAAAGCCCAAGTGCGGGTCGTGTTGGAGAACGACGATTTTCAGTCGGTCGTCAAACAAATCCTGGAGCGGCTTCCTTGAGGCTCGTTCTCCAAGCAGGCTCGGGCGAATCGGTCATCGAATCCGCATCGTGGAGCCAACTGAAGGGAGAGCTTGCCCAGTGCTTTGTGGCCGTAGATCCCAACGCTGCCTCTGGACGGTTGACGCCCAGCGAAGTTCAGCATCACATCCTGCCGGAGGAGCGGGCGAAGAGGTGGGATGAGGCTGGCCGTCTCTTGGAGTCGATGGCAGGCTACGGGCTGCGCCGCGATGCGGTGGTGGCCGCTTTTGGCGGAGGCATCACCGGAGACTTGGTCGGCTTTGCGGCTTCAATCTATATGCGGGGCCTCAAGGTTCTGCAGGCCCCGTCGACTTTGTTGGCTATGGTCGATTCTTCGGTGGGCGGCAAGACCGCGGTCCACTTTGCCGGAGCCAAGAACATCATCGGGTCGTTTTGGCAGCCGCAGCGGGTGCTGGTCTGCCTAGATCTCCTCTCCACGCTCCCTCAGCGCCATTGGCAAAGCGGCGCCGCAGAGGTCTGGAAGTACGGCGCCATCGCCCGGCCGGAGTTGTGGGACGAGCTGTGCCGAGAGCCTATCGGACCGAGCCGCGAAGGGCTGGAAGATGTGGTTTGGGAGTGCATTCGCATCAAGGCGGATGTGGTTGCCGATGACGAGCGAGAGACAACGGGGCGGAGAGCGATCCTGAACTTCGGCCACACCATCGGTCATGCCATCGAGGCGGTCACCAAATTTGAGCGGTTCACCCATGGCGAAGCCATTTCGATCGGCATGGCCGTCGAAGCTGAGCTGGGCGCAAAGCTGGGCATCACCAGCCCGCAGGCGGCAAAGGCCGTCGCTCAAGGCCTGGCCAGCCAAGGCCTTCCTATCGAACTTCCCAGTGATCTCTCAGCGGACGATCTGCTGATGGAAATGTCGCGCGACAAGAAGGCAAATCGCGATGGACTGGCGTTCAGCTTCATCGAGGAGATTGGAGCGTGTAAACTGGTCACCGGCGTTTCAGAAGCCGAGGTTCGCAAGGGGATGACAGGAAGTTGAGGCTGATCAGATTGGTTGTCGCCTTGGCTGTGGCCCTGTTCTGTGCGGGCGGCTATGCCGTGAGCCAAAATCTGTATCTGAATGGCTCCGCTGGGGACCTGACTGGCTATATCCAGCGGTTGGACAGTTCTGCCGCTCCCATTTTGGCCACGGTGCTTTTGGCGGCTTGCGCTGTCCTCGCAATCGCTCCTCGGGGTGAGCAATGATCGGCCGGCAGGTGGCAGGGCGGTTCGAGGTGCTTCAGCATTCGCTGGCCCATGAGCTGTTCGATGTCTACCGTGCCGTGGATGCCGCTTCCGGGAGAAACCTTCGGCTCAGAATCCTCAAGGCATCCTATGCCGATGACACCGATCTGGCGCAGGAGATTGTGGATGTTGGAGAGAGGCTCAAGAGCCTGCGCCACCCATCCGTGGAAGGGGCAGTTGAGGCCGGTATGGATGGCAGCCTGGCCTACTATGCGTCTGACTGGACCGAGGGCCAAACCCTGAGCGAGCGGCTGAAGCGGCTGAACACCCTTTCGGTTTCGGTGGGGCTCAGTGTGGCCATCGGCGTGGCGGAGGGCCTGCACGCGTGCCATCAGTCGGGCGTGGTGCATGGCGATGTCAGTGACCGCACGGTTCTGTCTCGGCCCGGCGAAGGAGTCAAGCTGATGGAGGCCGGCTGCTGGCGGGCCTATGGCATGAGCCCCCTTGCGGCGCGCGCGATGGTGCCCATGATGGCCCCCTATCTGGCGCCGGAAATCACCTCGGGTGAGATGCCCTCGCCGGAGTCCGACATCTCTGCGCTGGGCGCGCTCATCTACCTGATCCTCTCTGGCCGCCCTCCCTTTGTTGGCGATTCGCCCAATGTCATCGCGCTCAAGCATCACAGCGCGCCCTATCCTTCGCTCCGCAGCCAGAGCCGCGGGATTCCTGAGGCCCTTGATGCGGCGCTGGAAAAGTGTCTGGCCAAGCGGCCGGAAGCCCGCTGGCACTCGGCCGGCGAGCTCGCGGCGCACTTGAGATCGATGCAGGAGGCCCTCCGCTTTGGCCGGGCGATTCCGCAAAGGGCGCCTGCCGCCGAGCCCGAGCCTGTCGCAGATGCGCCCAGCCGGGGCCGAAGGATGATTGCTTCGGTGGATGACACGTCATCGGCCCCCGAGGCCTCGGCCGAAAAGGCCGCCAAGCCAGCCAAGCCCGAAAAGGCAGGCGCCGTCCCTCGGCCCCTCGTGTTTTTGGCCTATCTGTTTGGAGTCGTCTGCGCCTGCATATTGGGCGTATGGTTCTTCCTCCTGCTCCAGCCTCCTGCGGAATTTGATGTGCCCGACGTCGTGGGAATGTCTTTGGTGGATGCAGCTGGCCAGCTGGATGAGTCGGGCATCAACTACCGCAAGGTCGAAGAGCGGCCGAGCGATGGGCCAGCCGACGTCATCCTTGAGCAGTCCCCGCAGCCCGGGGAGAAGATGCGGTCTGGCCAAAGCCTGAACCTGACGGTGAGCTCGGGCACGGCCAAGGTGGAGGTTCCCGACGTAAAGGGCGAGCTGGCTTCCGAAGCTCAGCCAAAGCTGGAGGCCATCGGCTTTACGGTCGAAACCGATGAAGTCGCGGGCTCAGGCCGTCCGCCTGGCGAGGTCATCAGTCAAGACCCAGCTGCGGGCCAGGAAGCGGCGCGCAAGAGCGTTGTCAAGCTCACCGTGGCCTCCGCTGCAAACATGATCTCTGGCAGCCGGACGCGGCGCAAGTATTCCTATCGCATCGAGGTCCCCACCGATATGCCAGACCGCGTGGATCTGCGGGTGGTGATGCTCGACGCCAGCGGGGAGGAAGTGGTCTTTGAGGACCGCGTGAACCCCGGCTTCATTGCCACCGTCGAGCGCGACGGCTATGGCGACAAGGTGCGGTTCATCACCCGCATCAACGGCGTCACGGTGGACGAGTTGGAAACGGGCCCCGATCAGGAAGTGGAGAATTGAGCCGGGTTCGCATCTGCCCCTCGATCCTCTCTTTTCCGCCTGACAACTATGCGGCTGCGCTTTCCCAGCTTCATGAGGTCGGCTCCGATTGGATTCATCTGGACGTCATGGACGGTCAGTTTGTGCCGCCCATCACATTTGGCGCCGAGCTGGCTCGCGCCGCCGTGCAGGCCGGTCCATCACCGGTCGAAGCCCATCTGATGACCCTCACTCCTGAGCGGCACTTCGACGCCTTCATCGCCGCCGGCTGCCGGCGCATCATTTTTCACGCCGAAGCGGCGCCCCACTCTCACCGGCTGTGCCAGCAGCTTCGCTCCGCGGGCATCGAAGCGGGGGTCGCCATCAATCCTGGCACCCCGGTCGAGGCGCTGAGGCCGCTTTTGGCCGTGATGGATTTGGCGCTCATCATGACGGTGAACCCCGGCTGGGGCGGGCAGGCGCTTATCGAGGAGTGTCTGGTCAAGACGGCTGAGCTGAGGGCGCTGGCTCCCGATTTGGCCATCCAAGTGGATGGCGGAATCGACGGCAGCTCCGCGCGGCGAGCCTGGGAAGCCGGAGCCACGGACCTGGTTTCGGGAAGCTGGCTCACCAAGGCGGGGGTCCGGGAGGGCATCGCTGCGATGCGCCAGGCATGCGCCTAAAGGTCATCACCACGATCCTTTTCATCCTGGGAATCTTGGGTGTGGCCGCGCTGCCTTTCCTGCTGCAGGGGGTGCCGGGGCCGGGCGCTGGCCAGCAGACCCGGGTCAACTACAGCATCGGCGTCTTCGTCTTTTTTGGCGCGCTCAGCATCATTTGGGTGGCCGTGGCGGCGCTGGCGCTGCTCATCATTCGCCGCGAGCGCATGGCCTTTGCCGCCGAGAAGAAGGACAATCTCAACCAGCTCATTGAGGGAACACTGAAGGACCATGGACGCCAGCAAAGCGGCTCGATGGATGAGCCGCGCGATTGAGCTGAGCCGCCGCGGCTGGCCCTCCCCCAACCCCCGCGTGGGGTGCGTCATCGTGCGCGACGGCGAGGTCGTGGGCGAAGGCTGGCACG
>JBGSIR010000454.1:0-22386 GCA_041742415.1 Fimbriimonadaceae bacterium
GGCGCGGTGGGCCGGCGGCCCGTGCATCGGCGGAAGCCCTCTGCCAGCCCGCCGCCTTCGGACATGATTTTGCCGAGGCTCTGCGCGGCCAGGAAGTACTGCTCGTCGTTCAGCAGGTTCAGGGCCTGAAGCGGAGTGTTAGTGGTCTGCCGCTGGATGGTGCAGAGCTCCCGGCTGGTGGCGTCGAAGACCATGAGCGCGGGATAGGCGGCGGTGCGCTTCCAAAAAGTGTAGAGGCTGCGCCGCCAAGCGTCTCCGCCTTCGCTCTGCATCCACCGCTCGCCGCTATAGGGTGAGTTCCAAATGCCCTGCGGCTGGGGCGGCATCACGCTGGGGCCGAAGAGGGTTGGGCTCAGCAGGCCGCTGGCGGTGAGGATGGTGTCGCGGATGGCCTCAGCCTCCAGGCGACGGCGCGGGCCGCGGGCGATGAGCTTGTTCTCGGGGTCCATTTCCGCCAGCTCGGGCCGCAGTGCGCTCTCCTGCCGGTAGGCGCGGGAGGTGAAGATCAGCCGGAGCAGCTGCTTGGTGTCCCAGCCGTTCTCCATGAACTCCACCGCCAGCCAGTCGAGCAGCTCGGGGTGGGTGGGGGCGGAGCCTTGGGTTCCAAAGTCGTCGCTCGTTTTCACGATGCCGCGTCCCCAAATCAGCTCCCACATTCGGTTCACTTGAACCCGAGCGGTGAGCGGATTGCTCCGGCTCACCAGCCACTGCGCCAATCCAAAGCGGTTCTTCGGCGCGTCGGCGGGCAAAGGCGGCAGGAAGGATGGGGCGCCGGGCTCGACCAATCGGCCGGGAGTGGCAAAGGAGCCCTTGTCATAGATGGGGGCCTTGATGTCCTGGTTCGGGCTGTCGCGCATGATGCGCGTTTCGGCCAGGCTCTCCTGCGCCTGCCGCACCTGGATCGCCAGGTTCTGGACGGCCTCGTAGTGCGGGCGCCGAGCGGAATCCACCCGGCTGAAATCGGCCAGGCTGGCGGCGGCGCGGGCCTCGGTGGAGAGCAGGTCGGTGAGGGGCCAGGGCTCCAGGGTGGAGGCCAGCCGGAAGCGTCCCAGCCCATGTTGAGTCCAGCGGCTTTGGAACTCCAGCACCAGCTCGGCTTGGCCGCCGGGCCATGGCTTTTGGAGCTGAAGAATGAGGTCGTTCTGCCTGCCCGCGCCGCCGCCCACGGCCCAGCCGGACTCCACATTATCGTCGGAGAGGCCATAGCGGGGGTCATAGCCTGCCTGCGCAAAACTGGTCTCGGCCCAGAAGGGCGCTGCGCCCTTTTCGCCCTGAACGAGGGCGCGGCTCAGCACAAAGTTGCCTCCGTTTGATCTGCCGGAGCCGGCGAGGCGTGAATCGGGGACGGCTGTCAGGCGAATGGCCGTGCTTCCGGCGGGAAGGGTGAACTTGACGCGGTAGGCATCCTTGTCCGGATTCTCGCCGGAGATAAAGATGTCGCCATTTTCCAGAATGTCGGCCTTGGCCTGGCTCTGCGTGGTGGCCGACTGCGGAGACAAGGCGCGCCATTCCATCGCATTGCGCGAAGCGGCCTTCCACCGTTCTCGGCGCCGGGCTTCGGCCGAGGATTCCAGCCCCAGCTTGGCGGCGGCTTCGCTTTGGGCCTTCATCAGCCCATCCAGCCGGGCGAGCTGCTCGGGGGTGCCGACCTTCATGGAGGGCTCCCAGAGCTTCATTTCGCTGTATTCCACGCTTCCGCGCTGCTCGAGCTGGGCGTTGTTGAAGAAGGCGTAGAGGCGATGATAGTCCTCGTGGGTGATGGGGTCGAACTTGTGGTCGTGGCAGCGGGCGCACTCCATGGTCGCCGCCAGCCAAACCAGGCCGGTGGTGTTGGCGCGGTCCATCACCACTTCGTGGTGGGCCTCAAAGGGGTTCACGCCGCCCTCCAGGTTCTGCATTGAGTTGCGGTGGAAGCCGGTGGCGATGAGCTGGCTTTGGCTGGGCGTCGGCATCATGTCGCCCGCGATCTGCTCGATGGTGAACTGGTCGAAGGGCATGTTTTGGTTGTAGGCGCGGATCACCCAATCGCGCCACGGCCACATGCTTCGGGTTTGGTCCTTTTCATAGCCGTTGGTGTCGGCATAGCGGGCCAGGTCCATCCACACCCGGGCCATGCGCTCGCCATAGTGCGGGCTGGCCAGGAGCTGGTCGATGAGCCGCTCCCAGGCGTCGGGCCGCTTGTCGGCCAGAAAGGCGTCGATCTGGGCGAGGCTGGGGGGAAGGCCAGTGATGTCGAGGCTGGCGCGGCGAATGAGGGTTTCGCGGTCGGCTTCGGGCGAGAACTCAAGGCCCTCTTCTTTCAGCTTCGCCGCCAGGAAGGCGTCGATGGCGTTTCCTGCGCCGGGCACGGCGGGGCGAACGGGGGCGATGTACGCCCAGTGGGTCGGCGCGCCGCCGCCCTCCATCTCCTCAACATGGGCGCCTTCGCGCACCCAAAGCTCCAGCTTGGCGAAATTCTCGGCCGAGAGCGGAGCAAAGCCTTTGGGCATCTGCGCCTTGCCGCCGAGCCCCTTCACGCGCCGGATCAGCTCGCTGGCGTCCGGGTCGCCGGCCTTGGCCAATCGTCCGCTCTGGATGCCTTCCTGCACCTTGGCCGGGGTCATCAGGTCGAGGCCAGCGGTGGGGTTGTCGGCGGTGTGGCAGGTCGAGCAGTAAGCCTTGAAGATGGGCGCAATGTCGCGGGCAAACATCGTCTGGCGCGGCGCCTCGACTTTGGCTCCCTGGTTGATCCAGTCCTTGATGATCTGGAGCTCGGCGTCGGTGAACTTCCGCTCGCCGGGCGGCATTTGGGGAGCCTGGATGGTGTCCTGCGTCAGCCGCTTCACCATCAGCGATTCATCGGCTTTGCCGGGCACAAAGAGCGGGCCCGAGTCGCCTCCCTTCAGCATCGCCTCACGGCTGGACATGTCCAGGTTGGCGGTGACGTTCTCGGGCTGGTGGCAGGGCAGGCACCACCGGGCGATGAGGGGCTCCACCTGCCGCTTGAAGCTGATGGGCTCGGCCACGGTCTTGGCGCCTTGGCGGACCCATTCGGAAAGCGTCTCAATCTGCTCGGCCGTGAGCTTGTTGGGGCCGGGCGGCATCTGCTCCATGCCGTTGTGCGGACCCTTGACCCGGTGAATCATCAGCGACTCTTCGGGCTTGCCGGGAACGATGGCCGCGCCGCTGACCCCGCCATGCGCCAGGCCCGCGGGCGTGGACATATCGAACTTGGCCTGCGCGTTGGGGCCGGTGTGGCACGGCAGACAGGCCTGCTTCAAGATGGGCTGGACATCCTGCGCGAAGACGATCGGCTTGGCGTCATAGACCGCGCCCTCCGCGATCCAGCGGCGGATGAGCTCGGTTTCAGCTTTGCTCAGCTGATGCTCGCCGGGCGGCATGATCGGCTTTTCGGCCGTGTCCTGCGTCACGCGGAGCCAAAGCTGCGACTCCTCCGGCTTGCCAGGGACATACAGCGGCCCCGACACTCCGCCCGCCTTCATCTCCTCCGGCGTGTTCATGCGGAGCTTGGCGGTGGCGAACCGCCCCGTGTGGCAGCTGGCGCAGCTCTTCTGAATCAGCGGCGCAATGTCCTTGTGCCAGCTCACCTTCTCTTCCGGCTGATTCACAGCCGTGGCCGCCGACGGGGCCGGGGGGCGCAGGACTGCGAAGCCCACCGTAACGATGGACGCGGCGAGGGCAATGAGCTGAGTTCGCATGAACTGAGCGCAAGCTACCGGAAAGGGGCGGCCGAAGGCAACTTTTTACTCGTCTTTCCAGCGGGCTTTCAGCTGATCGCGCATCCACGCGCTCACATCCCAAAGGCTGGCCAGCGGCTGGCCGTCGGCGGGGTTGGTCCACATGTAGTTGGGAGGGCCAAACTCGGGGTCCACCGTCATCACCTCGGCGCCCCGCGCCTTGTGGGCGGCCAAAATCTTGTCCCACCACTCCATGTGCCGGTTCACCGGGCCCTGCCACTGCGCTGCGCGGGGGTCGGGCACTTGGGGGCCTTCGGTGTGGCCGACGCGAGCGTGGACGTGGCGCGTGCGTTCGATGGCAGCGGCGACCTCGGTGGGAACGGCCTCCAGCATCGTTCCGGTGACCACCGTCCAGTGGCTGAAATCGGCCACCAAGTGCAGGTCGGGGAACTCTTGGAGCAAAGCGGCGGTGGACATCGGCTCATAGAGCAGCCGCCCGCGGTGGGTCTCAAAGTTCACGGGGATGCTGACTTCGGCGCACTTTTTAAGGGCGTTCTCGAAAAAGGCGCGGGCGCGGTCCATGGTCCAAAAGCAGGAGCCCGCGTGGATGGTGACGCCCACCGCTCCGGCATCCTCGGCCTCGCCGAGGTCGCGTCGAAACCGCTCCATGTCCTCGACGCCCTGGACCATCGCCATGTACTTGAGCCCCCGGGCCTCGGTGGGCGGGCGGATTTCGAAGTGAGGCCGAATCCAGTCCTCCCAGCCTTCATAGCCCGCCGCCGCGATCTCGTCGAGCTTCTGCTCCAGCGTCCCGCCCATGCCCCAGGTGGTCTTATAGAACTCCACGCGCATGGCGCCAAGCATAGCGGATTAGCGGTGCGGCGCTTTACTGAAAGCGTGCCTGCGGTGGATTGCTTGAACCTCGCTGGCCAGCCGCCGGAGGTCTGTATCACGGCAGTCGAGAGAAATCTTGCGGAGCCATTCCTCACGATCGTTCAGCGAAAGGTCGGCTGACCGGCATGACTCCAGGACGGCTTTAAATGCCGGGCGAACCAATCTTGACTGTCGGTTTGAGCAAAGTTTAATGGCATAACTCATCAGGCTGAGATAGTCGGGATGAGGTGAGTGCTCAATGATCCTCAGTATTCGCCTGAGCCTGCCAGTGAACCCGAACCTGGGGATTGCATGGGAAAGTGGCAGCATCGAGAGAAGCATGGCTGCGGCCAAAACCCAGCCAATTGGCCGGATGAAAACTGCGATGAAAAAGAAGGCGGCAGGAATAGCCATCAGGCTGGGGACGGTAAAGAGAATCAGCGAAACTTTGCCGATGGTTTTGATCTCCTCCATAAGCTCCTGAGGCTCCAAGTCCATCAGGTGCCGGCGGCCCTTCGCCCAGTCCCGGGCCATGCTGACCGCTTCGTTGAACGGAATGCGCAGCTCCCGCTTCAGGCGCCAGGCTGAGCGAAGCGTGGCATGGAGCCGCATTTCCGCCGCATTGCCCCGTCCATGCCATGACTCCAGCAGCAGGAGCGCCCGGTCTTCAATGTGCTGCTCCTCCATCTATCGAATTTTAGTTTAGTTGATTACGGTGATGTGCGGTCAAGGCAGCTTCAGCCTGCCGCCGAAGAACCATGTCCGGGCATGTTTGGGCTATGAGGCGCAGAGAATCCAGCTTGTAGGGGGCCATGGCTTCGGCAGACTCGCACGATTTCAGAACCGCGCTAAAGGCTGGGCGGACTCGGCGCCGAAGCCATTTTGGACATGCGCCTAAGGCCGTATTGACTATGCCGAGGAACTCTGAGTGCGGTGAGTTCTCAATGATTCTAAGTATTCTGCGGACCTTTCCTGTTAAACCTGCCCACATGAGTAAAGCAAAGTTGATGAGCACTCCGGCAAAGGCTGCCGCGTAAAGCGGAATTGAACGAGTGGAGCCTGCTGCAAATATCAGTAGAAACAAAATGAACGTACAGTTAAACGCCAGCTTCTTTGCCGAGAGAAAGCTCGCAATGAAGATATTCTGGAGTTCGTCCGGCTCCAAATCCAGCAGGGGCGGACGGCCCTTTGCCCAGTCTCGGGCCATGCTGACCGCTTCGTTAAACGGAATGCGCAGCTCCCGCTTTAGGCGCCAGGCTGAGAGAAGCGTAACATGGAGCGGCATCTGCCCTGCTCTCCTTTGACCATGCCATGACTCCAGCAGCAGGAGCGCCCGGTCTTCCATGTGCTGCTCCTCCATCAGCTGACGTGGAGTTTGGCTGATTAATCCGTGGATTGAGGCGGGCCAGCAAGCATCTTTTGCTCATAGGTTCGAAGTGTCTCTTCGGCCTTCGCGGTGAGGCCTCGGTCGGAGGTCTTCTTGGCGAGCATTTTGAGTGCCGAAATGGTTTCAGCCTCCAAAATGCCGGCCTCGCCACAGGATTCCAGGGCGCCGGTGAGGGCGGGGAGCGCGGCGGCGCGGCCGGCTTTGTCGGCGGAGAGATAGGCGTCGACCAACGGCGCCACGGCCTCGGGCCGGCGCAGCTTTTCGGCGTGGTTGACGGCCAGCTTGGCCCGCCCACCCATCATAGCCGAGGCCGAAAAGATGGCAGCAAAGGAGCCCATCATTCCAAAATTGTTGAAATCGGTAAAGATGGCCAGGGCGATCATCAAGACGAACATCGCGCCAAATCCTCCGATCATCATCCGCTTCTGCTTCTTCCGCTTGTCAACGTCTTCGCGCAGAATCTGGATGATCTCGTAAGGCTCTCGGTCGATGAGGAGGTCCTCTTTGTCAACCCAAATCTCCGCCATGGCCTGCGCCTCCGTTTGGCCCATCTTGAGCTCTCGGCGCAGGATGCGCATGGCCTTGCGGATGAGAGCGATGCGCGAGTTCGGCCGCGATGCCATCGGCAGCCGGGCTTCGAGAAGCTGGACCGCACGGTCTTCTAGTGTCAGTACAGGCGGCATGGCAACGATTGACCTTCTACTCCTATAGGGCTTTCAAAGGCCTCGGCTAGGCCGTTTCCTCGATCTGCTCGTCATCGCGTTCGACGGCGGCTGCGGGAGTGCTGGGCAGTGCGGCGCGCCCAGACTGCAGCGCCTTCAAAGTGTCCTGGGCTGCCGATTTGACATGCTGATCAGGCGCCTTTCGGCTCAGAAGCTCAATGGCTTGCCGGGCCTCGGCATCGATGGAGTCTGCCTTTAGGCAGGCGGCCATGGCTCCCTGGAGCGCAGGAATCGCCGCCGCTCGGCTGGTGCTGTCACTGGAAAGATATGCGTCCGCCAAGGGCGCCATCGCCTCGGGCCGGCTGAGCTTTTCGGTGTATCCCACCGCAAGCTGCGCCTTCCCGCCGAGCACTGCCGAGGCGGAAAAGAGCCCCAAAAAGCAGATGATCGTGCCGAAATTCTCGAAGCCGTTGAAGAAGGCGAGAGCGAGCATCAAGACGCTGAGCATGCCGAAAACCCAGTACATCTGCACCTTCTGCCGCTTTCGGCTGGCCACGTCCTCCCTCAGAAGGGCGATGATTTCATACGGCTCCCGGTCGATGAGCAGCTCTTCCTTGTCGACCCAGATCTCGGCCATCGCCTGGGCCTCCTGCAGATTCATTTTGAGCTCTTTGCGAAGAATCTTGATTGCGCTCGTGACCAAGGCTCCGCGCTTGGCGGGCCGTGAGCCCACGGGGAGCTGCGCCTCCAGGATCTGGACCGCGCGGTCCTCCAAAGTGATCTGCTGCGCCATGGCTTTTGCCTCCTGATACTTGAATCGGGCGGGCGGAGTTGCTGCTTGATGGCCCTTGCCGGCAGAAACACCGGGGATGCATTCGAATAGTGCCTGCGGCAGGGCCTCTGCGGGGTAGATTCCCGCGCATTGTGGGGCCATTGGGCCCCTGAGACGCTTATGCTGACCACCGCACTGGCCGCCGCCCTTCTGGCTGCCCCCTCAAACCAGGCCAACTGGGCCCTCATGGAGCAGTACAGCGCCGCCGCACTGCGCCGCTATGTTTACAGCTCCAGCGCCGCGCCGCGCTGGATCAACGACAGCGACAAGTTTTGGTATGTCTTCACCGACAGCAAAGGCAAAAGGTTCATGCACATCGACCCGGCCAAGCGAAGCCGGCAGATGGCTTTTGACCACAATGCGGTTGCCGCCGCGCTCAGCGAGCTGGGGCGCAAACCGCAGACAGGCGACAATCTCCCCTTCAACTCGATCTCCTATAACAAAGAAGAGACGGAAGTTGAGTTCGCTGTGGAATCCAAGACCTACATTTGGAACCTGAAAGACGAGAAGCTTCGGCTGAAGGAGGAGCCAAAGGCGGAGGGAGGCGAGGAGCCTGCAGAAGGTGGCCCGCCGCGCCGCGGTGGTCCGCCGCGGGACGATTCTGGCAATAACCTGGTCTCCACGGCGCCCGACAAGCTGGCGTTCTTCACCATGCAGGGCTGGAACCTGCACTATGGCGAGCGTGAAAAGGAAGAGGACAAAGCGAAGGACATCAAAACTACTCAGCTCACCACCGATGGCGCCCAGTTTTATGAGTTTCAGGGCGTGAACTATCGCACCTACACCGATGGCGATGAGAACAAAGAACGCGTTCGCATCCCGGTGACTTGGAGCGAAGACTCCAAGGCGGCGGTCCTGACCCGCAATGATGCGCGCAAGGTGCAGAGCCTTTTCGTCATCAACTCTCTGGCGACGCCTCGCCCCCGGCTGGAAGAGTACAAGTACCAGATGCCTGGTGAAGAAGGCATCGAGCTAAGCGAGCTCTACATCTTCAAGCGAGACGGCAAAACTCTGGAGAAAATTGCCGCTGACAAGTGGCCCGGTCAGTCCTTTATGAACGTCCACTGGACCGGAAAGGACCACGACGTCGTCCGCTTCATTTGCCGCGATCGACTGCAGCGAAATCTGGAGCTTTGCGAATACAACGTGGCGAGCAAAGAGATCAAAGTTTTGATCACCGAATCGGTGGAGGACGCTCACCTGGAGCGCCAGTCGGCCCGCTACGTGGGTGACGACAACACTGGCGATATCGTCTGGTGGAGCGAGCGCACCGGTTGGGGGCACTTCTATCTTTACAGCCATGACGGCGCGATGAAGGGCGCGATGACCAAGGGCGCCTGGCGCGCTGAGTCGCTTCTGGGAGTCGACGAAAAGCAGGGCCGATTCTGGTTCACCGCGGTCGGCAAGCAGCCCGGCGAGAACCTCTATAACAGCCATACCTATTCCGCAAAGATGGACGGCAGCGACGTGCGCCACCTCACCGAGGGCGACGCCAATCACTCATTGACTCTTTCCAAGAGCCGCAAGTTTGGCGTCGACTCGTGGTCTCGCCCCGACATGGTTCCGGAAAGCGTTGTGCGCGATGATCAGGGGCGAGTTGTCATGCATTTGGAGCAGATGGACCTTTCCAAACTGCAGGAGACGGGCTGGAAGATGCCTGAGCAGTTCACGGTGAAAAGCGCCGATGGCCTGACGGATATCTTTGGCAACATGTGGAAGCCGTTTGACTTCGATCCGAAGCGAAAGTATCCGGTCGTGGTCTATGTCTACCCCGGTCCGCAGACAGAGTCGGTGAGCAACACGTTCAGCGCAGCCAACCGCAACCAAGACCTGGCCCAGCTGGGCTTCATCGTCCTTCAGATCGGCAACCGTGGCGGAACTCCGCAGCGCGACAACGCCTATCACAGCTATGGCTACTACAACCTGCGTGACTACGGCCTGGCCGATAAGAAGGCCGGCATTGAGGAGCTGAGCCGACGCCATTCCTTCATCGACGTGAGCCGCGTGGGCATTCATGGCCACTCCGGCGGCGGCTTTATGACGGCGGCGGCGCTGATGCTTCCCCCCTACAATGACTTCTTCAAGGTGGGTGTGTCTTCGGCTGGCAACCATGACAACAACATCTATAACGCCAACTGGAGCGAGCAGCACCACGGCCTGCGAGTGAGGGAAGTAAAGGACAAAGACGGAAAAGTCACAGAGAAGCTGGAAATCAAGGTGCCAACCAACGCAGAGCTGGCGGCAAACCTCAAGGGCAAGCTGCTTCTGGTGCATGGAGACATTGACAATAATGTCCACCCCGCCGGAACCATGCGCTTGGTGGATGCGCTGATCAAGGCTAACAAGCGCTTTGACTTTATGCTCTTGCCAGGTCAGCGGCATGGATTTGGCAGCATGCAGGAGTATTTCCAGCAGATGACCTATGAATACTTCGCACGTCATCTGATGGGCGACACCTATGACCAGACCGCAGATATGAGCCGGAGATCGGGATGAAATTGGCAGCGGCGCTCTGGACCCTATGGGCGGCCGGACCCGCCGCTGACTGGATGGCGGCCTATCCCATTGGGAATGGCCGCCTCGGCGCCATGGTCTTTGGCGGCGCAGCCGAAGAGCGGCTGATGCTGAACGAAGACACGTTCTGGTCGGGCGGCCCCGTGCAGGACAACAACCCCGGGGCGCCGGCCCAAATTCCGCTGATTCGGGAGGCCCTCGCGAGGCGCGATTTTGCGTTGGCCGAGAGCCTGGCCACCAAGATGCAGGGGCCATTCACTCAGTCGTATCAGCCCTTGGGAGACCTTCGAATTGCATTCGAAGGCGACCAGGAGGGGCCGCTCCGGCGGAGCTTGAACTTGGCCGACGGGGTGGCGAGCTGGGATGGCCCCAATATGACTCGCGAGGCCATCGCCTCGGCTCCTGACCAGGTGATTGCGCTGCGCCTGCGCGCCAAGCCGGGCGAAGCCCTAAGCTTCCGGGCCAGCCTCTCGTCTGCCGGCCCCTCAAAGGTTCAGAACATGGCTGGACTGGCCGTAATGCTGACCCAGGCGCCCGACCATGTCGAGCCGAACTACCGATCTAAGGAGCCCTCAATTGTCTATGACGGAAAGAAGGGCATGGGCGCCGCCGCCGCCGTAGGCGTCGAAGTCTCGGGGGGAGATTGGGGCATCGATGACGGCGCGATCTGGGTGAAGGGCGCTCAGGAGTGCGTCCTCTATTTGAGCGCTGCCACGGGCTTCCGAGGCGCTCAATCATGGCCCGATCCAAACCCCGAGAACGCCGTGGCGCCGGCGGCAGCCGCGGTGAAGAGCGCAATGAAAAAGGGCTGGCAGAGGGTGCTGAAGGACCATCTTGCAGACCATCGCGGGCTTTTCGGGCGTGTTGATTTGAACCTGGGCCCATCGCGCGACGACGTGCCGACGGAAGACCGAGTTCTTGCTTGGCGCGAAGGAAATGACCCCGGCCTTGAGGCCCTTGCGTTTCAATATGGGCGCTATCTGCTCATCGCCAGCTCACGCCCGGGCAGCCAGCCGGCAAACCTTCAGGGCATTTGGAACCCCTATCAGCGGCCGCCTTGGAGCGCGAATTACACGATCAACATCAACGCGCAGATGAACTATTGGCCGGCCTTCACCACCAACCTGGCGGAGTGCGCCGAGCCGTTGGAGCGGATGGTGGCCGAGCTGGCCGAAAGGGGCGCCGAAACCGCCCGCGTGAACTACGGCTGGGGCGGCTGGACCGCGCACCACAACACCGATCTTTGGCGCCAAACCGGCCCCGTGGGCGCATTTGGAGAGGGCTGGCCGGGCTGGGCAAATTTCAATATGGGCGGCGCCTGGCTGGCCCTACACCTCGGCGATCGATGGCAGTTTGAACCTGGCCTCGAATGGCTTGAGGAGACGGGCTACCCTTTGATGAAGGGGGCGGCCGAGTTTGGGCTGGATGGCCTTTATGCCAACGAGGCGGGCGTTTGGGGCACGGCTCCCAGCACCAGCGCTGAAAATGGATTTCGCATTGATGGCGCCACGCGCACGGTGAGCTTTGCCTGCACGCAGGATATGGCGATTCTCCGTGAGCTTTTCCAGAACACCCTGGAAGCGGCCCGAGCCCTCCGCAAAGACCCAGCCTTTCGGGCTCGGCTCACCGAGGCGCTGGAAAAGATGCAGCCCTATCAGGTGAATGCGAAGGGGCAGCTGATGGAATGGTCAGAAGACTTCGAAGAGTCGGAGCCCGGACACCGCCATCTTTCGCATCTCATCGGCGCCTATCCGGGCCGCCATGTGAGCCTGGATCGGGAGCCGGAGCTGATGCGGGCGGTGAGCCGAACCCTCGACCTGCGCGGCCCAGACAGCACGGGCTGGTCGATGGCCTGGAAGCTGGCGCTGCGGGCGCGCCTGGGACAGGCCGAAGAGGCCTGGAGCATGATCGGCTACCTGCTGCGCCTCACGGGCTCCAGCAAGACTGAGTTTCGCGGCGGCGGGGTCTATCCGAACCTGTTCGGCGCCCACCCCCCGTTCCAGATCGATGGCAACTTTGGGGCCACGGCGGGCATGGCGGAGATGCTGGTTCAGTCGCATGAGATGCGCGACGGCCGAGTGGTCATCAACCTGCTTCCGGCTCTCCCGAAAGCCTGGGCCAACGGCAGCTTTTCCGGGCTGCGGGTGCGCGGCGGCGGGGTGGTGAGCGCCATTTGGAAGGATGGCGAGCTGGCCGATTTTGCCGTGGACGGCATGGAAAAGCCTGCCGTGGTGGAGCACCGCGGCAGGCAGATTGAAGTGATTGAGCCTTAGGCTTTTCGCTTGCGGCGCCAGGCTGCGGCGGCTCCGATTCCAAGAGCCGCCAGCAGGCCGGGCTCGGGAGTTGCCTTAACGTTGTCGAGCTGGGTGAAGTCGCCGCCACTCACAATGTCTGTGCTGATGCCGATATAGCGCAGCTCGCCCAAAACGCTGCGGATTTGAGCCTCGGTGGCGGCCGATCCGTTGCTGTAATAGGGGGCTCCATTAAAGGTCCAGCCCTGGCTGTCGTTCAGGGTCATGGCGTAGGTCTCCAAGACCGGCGAAGCCGTGATGGGCTGGGAGAAGACCAGGAAGTCGTTGGTGGAGACCAGAACGACTTGCGGGTTGTTTCCGCCTGTTCCGTCGGACCGGTAGTCGTAGCTCAACACCTCGCCGTAGAGGTCGCTGAAGTTGGCCCCGCCAAAGTCGGAGGAGAAGAAGTAGGCGTAATTGTCCCAGTCGCTGCCTTCGATGAGCCCGAGGCCCGCGTTGTAGTTCACCGGAGTGTTGGTGATGTTGAACAGCGCCCGGGTGGAAGCGATGGAGCCGCGGGTCCAGCCTTCGGAGTCGGTGTCGAAATCGAAGTTGAAGGCGTAGCTCTGCGCCCAGGAGGCAGAGCCTGCCGCCGCCAATGCCAAGCCTGCGAGAATCCTCATGGCCTCCCACGCTACCACGACTCGGCGCCAATCAGCCAAGCATAAATAGTGGTTTTTTCCTTTTGGGACCCGGGGAACACCTGCTGGGGGCTTGGCCTTTCCTCTTGCATGCCCGGAAAGAGGAATGCGCCATGATCAACTGCGCGGCCATGAATTTTGGCGCGGCCATGGGAGGAACCGACATCAAGCGCCTGCCGGTTGAGGACCTGCTCCGCCAGGAGCTGGACATGCTATTTCGCATCGCGCGGCGCATGACCGGCAACGATGCCGATGCCGAGGACATTGTGGGGCAGACCATGCTGGCGGCCGTCCGCACCTACGATCGGTTTGACGGACGCCACCCACGGGCCTGGCTGGCGCAGATTCTTCGGAATGAATGGCTGCAGACTCTTCGCCGCCGCAAGTCTCGCCCGGAATCTGAGCTGGAAGATGCCCTGGAGCCGAGCGAAGAGGGATTTTGGAAGCAGATTGATGACAAACTCCAGGCGGAGCGCATTTTGGAAGAGCTGGACAGCCTGCCGGCAGACTTTCGAGATGCCATTGTTTTTTGCGACGTGGAAGAAATGAGCTATGAAGAGGCGGCGGCGGCGATGGGTGTTCCTTCGGGAACGCTGCGCTCGCGGCTGCACCGAGGGCGCAAGATGCTGCGGGCTCGGCTGGTGAGCCGCATGGAGGCCCAATGAGCGCTCAAGTTGATTCAAAGCCCTGCAAGGCTCTGGAGGGCCTGCTTCAGCGGGTGGCCGATGGCCGCGCGAAAGGCCTGGAGCGAGCCTATGCGCTGGCCCATGCCGCGCGCTGCACCGGCTGCGGCACGTTCTTGGAGCGGATGCGCGCCACGCTGACAGTGCTTCGCTCCACGGCCAAAGCCGAGCCGCCCGCCGATGCAATGGACCGACTTCGTGCGCAAATCGACGCTCTGGGCGGGTCGAAGCCTGGTCCGATGGGCCCTGGGGATTGACGCCCGGCCCCGGAATCAGTCATCATCTTTGTTCCTGGGGAATTAGCTCAGCTGGGAGAGCGCTTCCATGGCATGGAAGAGGTCAGGGGTTCGAGCCCCCTATTCTCCACCAGGCTTCAGCGCCTTGGCTTCGGCCAAGGCGCTTTTTGTTGAGAGCAGCAAGGGTGACGAATGCCGGGCGATGATTCCATGTCTATCCGCGAACGGCTCATAAAATCCCGGATGCCTATTGGAGATGCAGCGGAGGTTGATCCTTCAGAGTTCGAAAACTATGTTGAGCATCCTCGATATGGTCGTGGGCCGCGCATGACAGGGGTTTCGCCGACGATGCGGGAGGTTCACTTCTTGGGTTATGACGCCGGCATTCCTGGCACAGCCATTCCAGCAAACCCAATTCAGCCGGGATGTGCGCCAGCGCAATATTATGTTGATGTTCGATGCCAGTGCGAAGCATGCCAGCGAAAATTCATCTTTTTTGCCGAAGAGCAAAGGCATTGGTATGACGAGCTGGGCTTCCACTATGCCGCCCGGGCGACTCGCTGTTCGGATTGCCGCCGGGCCAAGCGAAAGACAGATGAGGACAGGGACAGGCTGACAAAGCATCTCTCCGACGGAGTGCATTCCGCAGAAGATTGTGAGGATCTGACCGCGGCTCTGGAAAGGCTCCATGCAAAAAGCCTTGTGGGGCGCAAGGCCATCGAGGCTGGCCTCGCGGCGCTGAATGCTGCCGCAAGGAGCCAGGCTCATTGAGAGTCCGGATCAATTCAAGGGCACGTGAGCCGACTCCGCGCCCTGCTCGTTCATCAAGGCCCTTCGTAGACCGGCATCGCCATGCGAAAGCCGACGCGGTCGTAGCGTTCTTTGGGGTCGAAGTTGAAGCGGAAGACGGCCTGGCGCACCTGGGTGTCCTTGCCTCGATAGGTTCCACCTCTCACCACGCGGTATTCGCCGGTTTCAGGCCCGGTGGGGTCGATCTGGATGCGGATTCCGCGCGAGTCCTTGGGCACGTCGGCGCCGAGCGCGGGAGGGAGATATTCGCCGTAATAGAGGTCCTTGCACCACTGCCACACCGTGCCGGAGAGGTCTTGGATGCCGAACGGACTTGCGCCAGAGGGGTGGCGGCCCACCTCGACGGGCTCCTGCAGGTTGTCGGGAGCCCGGCCGGCCTCCCATGTGTTTCCCCAGGGGTAGAGGCGGCCGTCGGTTCCCCGGGCCGAGTATTCCCATTGGGCCTCGGTCGGCATCGTTCCACCTGCCCAAAGACAGTATGCGAAGGCCTCACTGAAGCTCACGTTCGTCATGGGAAAGTTGTCCTGCCAGCCATAGGAGGGGCGGTTTGCGGTCCAGTCGTATCTCGCCCCCGCCGCTTGAGTGTATTTGCGGAACTGAGCCACGGTGATCGGGGTTTCGCTCATCCAATAGGCGGTCATTCTTGCCTTGAAGGCTTGGTCGGCATCGGTGAGATAGGGGGTGCTCTGCGCCGTGGTCACGCCCATGGTGAATTCGCCCGCAGGGATGTAGCGCACGGCAACGCCCGATTTTGGGCTGACTTTGCGGTAGAGGTCTCGGTTCAGGGGGCCGGGCGCCACCGTCTTGCTGGCCATTCGAAAGCCGAGCGAATTGTTTTTGCGGTCAGGATCGGCTCCACGAAACTTGGCCGCATATTCTTCGTGAGGCTGGCCACCCCAACCAGAGCCCCTCACAACACGCCTGTTGATCTCTGTCGATCCCCACGGGCCATAGTTGATGAGCTCCTCGACGGTCGGGCCAGTCGGATTGGTCAGGTCGTCGGCCTTGCGGGGGCCATCGCTGAAATAGTCCAGGCACCACTGCTCCGCATTCCCGAGCATATCCAGCGCGCCATAGGGGCTGGCGCCGATGGGAATCGAACCCACCTTTTTGCGCGCGTCTCGTCCAAAGTCGGCGCTGTACTGGCTGACGGTGCGCTGCCGGCCGTCTCTTTCGTTGCCCCAAGGATAGGCGAGGCCATCTGGACCGCGAGCCGCCTTTTCCCATTGCGCGCTGGTCGGCAGGTCTCCGCCCGCCCACTGGCTGTAGGCGCGCGCGTCATCCCAGGTGACATTCACCACGGGCAGGTCATCGTCGTTCCAATTCCAATTGGGGCTATATCGGACGATAGCCGGGTATTCGGTGAGGTGGACAAATTCGCGGAACTGGCGGACGGTGACGTGGGTTTTGCCAATCCAAAACTCGTCGAGATAGGCATCGACAACGGGCTCTTCCCAGGGCCGGAAGTTTTTCCTCGTTGGATCGGTGTATCCGAGCGGCATTCGGCCCTTCTCCGATCCGAGGACAAATTTCCCGGCGGGCACCCAGACCATTTCGACGCCGCGGTCGTTGGTTTTGAACTCCGGGGTGATGGTCTGGGCGGCGCCGGGCGCGGAGAGCATCAGAGCGGCGCCGGAGAGACAAAAGATTCGAAAGCCCGGCTGGCCGTGCATATGAACAGTCTGACGCATTCGCTCGAGCGCTGCTTCATGCCTGCCCCGTTTCTGATTTCTGGTTTGCCTGTAGCGTTTGCCTCATCAGTCCGTCTATGATCTTTCGGTGGACAGAGGGTTTTGGGTGATGCCCGCTTCACGGCGTTTGTCGTGGGCCGGGTTTTGATTTGTGATTTTTTTGCCACTGGAACAACCATGAAAGGAAGAGTGTGGACCGCTTGGGCGGCCACGGGGGCGCTTGTTTTGGCGTGCTCAGCGGCGCAGGCCGCCACGGTGCAGGCCAAGACCGCTGCCGAATTTTTGAAGGCCATCGGGCCAGACACGACGATCGAGCTCACCGCCGAGGCCTATAACCTGAGCGAAGTGCCCGAGATGGAGCACGACTATGTGAACTGGGTGGCCCACAGCCCGGGCGGAGGCATGAACATCGTCATCAATGACGTGAGGGGCCTGAAAATCATCGGGAAGGGCCGCGTCGCTCCCCGCATCACGGTCGAAGCTTCCGACGTCTTTGTGCTTTCCTTTGTGAATTGCGTGGGCGTGTTGATGGAGAACCTCGTGATGGGGCATGACACCGAAGAGGCCTGCAAAGACGGCGTTCTCAGCATCTATGGCAGCACCGATGTCTCGGTGAGCCGCTGCGATTTGTTTGGGAGCGGGTCTGAAGGGGTTCGCCTGGAGAACTCGATGGGCTTTGTGATGGATCACTCCATCATCCGCGAATGCACTGTGAGCATCATGTCGATTATCGGCGCGAAGAATGCAGTGTTTGCTGACTGTAAGTTCTTCAACAATAAGGCCAACAGCGGCCTGGTCTTTCGTCAAAGTGAAGACATTCGCTTCACCGACTGCATCGTGATGAACAACACCATGGACAGCCCAATCTTTGACCTGGAAGGGACGGTGGGTGTGAAGCTGCTTCGCGGCCATGTCACAGGCAACATCGCCACGCAGCTCACCAATTCGAATTGGGGCATCTCGTTTGAGGGGACCGAGCGCACGCGGGCCATCGTGGGCGAAGGCGAGGTGAAGGTCTAATGTTGGCTTCGCTGATCTTGAGCGCTGCGCTGGCCGCCGCTCCGGGGCGATCGGTGCAGGCCGAGACGGCTGAGGAGCTGCTGAAAGCCATTGCGCCCGGCGTGACCATCGAATTGACGGGTTCGGACTACAACCTCTACGAAGTTCAGGAATTCGAATCGGCCTATGTGAAGTGGGTCCAGGAGACTCCGGATGACACGGCTCAGATCACGATTCGAGGGGTCTATGGGCTCACGATTATGACGAAGGGAGACATTCCTTCACGTCTGCTGGCCTCGCCGCGCGACGTGTTCGTGCTGGCATTTGAAGACTGCACCAAGGTGGAGCTGAACGGCCTTGTCCTGGGCCATAACCCCGAGGGCGGGGAGTGCTTCGACGGCGTGATTTACGCCAAGAACTGCCGCGATTTGGGCATCTATGACAGCGACCTCTTCGGCTGTGGCACCACAGGTTTGAACTTGGACAATGTCAATGGCTTGATCTTTGACCACTCCACGATCCGCAACTGCAACTCAAGCATTATGAACGTTTACGACAGCAAGAACCTGAAGTTCTCCGACTCCACGTTCTTCCAGAATGGCGCGGACAGTGGCTTTGACTTTAATGGCTGTACTGGCGTTGATTTCGAAGACTGCATCGTCCACGACAACAACGCGGGTGGCTCCTCACTTTTTAACGTGTATCGCACCGAGGATGTCCACTTCCTGCGCGGCAACATCAGCGGCAACTCTGGGGCCGGGCTGGTGAGTCTGCCCAACGTGATGGTCTTCGAAGGCGTGGACATCTCCAAGGCCCTCGTCGGCTCCGGAGACTGATCTTGGCAAGGGTCGGCTCGCCGCCGGCCCCGCTAAGCGTGGAAAGACTCGGGCTTTTCAAAGGCGTCAGTCAGCCGCTTCATCAGGATGGCGCCATGCACGCCATCAGCCAAGCGATGGTCGAAAGTGAACGTGAGGCGCACCATTTTCTCCGCAACCACCTGCCCGTCCCGCACGTTCGGCCGCAGGCGCGGCTTGCCGACTCCGATGATGAGCGGCACGCGGCTGTAGGGTGAAAGGGGAATGAGGCCGTGCTCCAAGCCGAGGGCGCCGATGCTGCTGACCATGAAGGCGCCAAAGTTGTCTTTGGGAAAGCCGATGGGGCGGGGGTCCAGGTTCAGTGAATAGCCGAGCCATGCGTGAATGGGCAGCATCAGGCTCAAAATCCACTGCGGTGTGATGCGGCTGAGCGTGTTGGCCCGGCTCATGGCAGGGTCGCCGCCTTTGCGGAGCATCGAAAGCTTGGCTTTTGATTCTTCGGCAATCTGGGCAAGAGCCTTGCCAGGCACATCGTCAATGAGAAATCCGCTGAGGTCATAGCCATTTTTGCCCCGCACGAGGGTCGTGACGAAGGCGCCGACGGACTTGCGCGGCCTCAGGCGGCCCCGGATGAGCGCCTGCCGAAAGATGCCGGTCTCTTCGATGAGATCGCCGATGACTTTCGCGGTGTAGTGTGTGAGGCTGGGCCGCCCAGGGATGCCAGCTAAGAATGGCTCCACCTTTTCCACCGAGAGATCGACCCAGGAATAGACCTGAGGGTCGCGCGGCTTGCCCCAGCTTGCGATGGAGATTTTGCGATAGCCGGAGCTGGGCTCAGGCGGGCCAACTTCGATGTTCACGCGTCACGCAGTTTACGGCCATATCATGTCCAAGATGCAAAATGGCTCTTTTGAAAAACGCTTGCAGGCTTGCGAATGTAGTCAATGAGTGATCTTCGTTTTGCTCTTGATCGTGATCGCCTCGGTCTTGGCGGCGCAGAGGGAGGAGATTGGATGGCGGGAGGCCGGAACTTATATCGCCCTGGGAATTCTGCTGACAGGTGCTCCATTCCTGTGGCTGAACACTATTTTCGCCGCCGTCTGCTTTTGCCTTCTGGCGCTCACCGGCATTGTCGTTGTCTTCCGCAGCGGCATGCTGGGCGTTCGGGTTTAGGCCCCCTCCGAGAGTTCGGAGGGGGCCAGGCGGCGCCGGTCTAGTTGACTCGGACGCCGTACTTGTCGCGGAGCATGGTGTGCTTGCTCTGCAGCTTGCGGGGCTGACCGTTGATGAAGACCTGCCGCACGCGGCCGGTCAGCTCAAAGGGGTCGCCTTCGGTGATGATGATGTTGGCGAGCTTGCCGGGCTCGATGGAGCCGATCTGGTCGTCCACGCCAAACATCTGCGCCGGCCACAGGGTGAGAGCGCGCAGGGCGTCCTCCTGCGAAAGGCCATAGGCGCAGTGCATGCCCACCCGGAAGGGGAGGAGCATGACGTCGTCGCCGCTGCCGCTGCTGAAGGCGAGCTTCACGCCCTTCTTCACCAGATATCCGGCGTTGGTGTAGGGGGAGTCGTAGGGGTCCCACGCATTGGCCGGGGAGTTGGCCCCCAGGGTGATGCGGCCGGCCGGGCTCAGGATGACCGGAATGCCGGATTCCGCCAGCATGTCAGCATCCTTCCAGGCTCCGACGCCCACCCGCAGAATCGCCTTCACGCCGCGCCGCTTCACGAAATCAATCGCGCTTGCGGTGGCGGCCGATGTGGTGGCCGAGATGACCATCGGGAGCTGGCCATAGATGTAAGGGCGCATGGCCTCCAGGCCAAGGTCCACCGGCACGAGGCCGAGGCGGCGGTCGGTGTAGTACTGCAGGGCAGCGTCATAGGCTCCGTCCAGAGCCGTGGTGCGGGACTGGCCGCCTGCCGGGCCGGCGGGGCCATCATCCTGCCACCAGCGTCCGCCCAGCATGTCGAAATAGCGGTCGCGCTGTTCGGCAGTCAGGTGCTGGTCGCCGGGGTTGTGGTCGTGCTCGTGAACATCGCCGGGGTCTCCGCCCAAGAGCAGGTCTTCCGAGATGTGGTGGTCGCAGGCGTCGATCTCCAGCTCGCCAAATCGGCCGCCTCCGCCGCCGGGCATGGTGGCCAGGAGTCCGGCGTGGCGCTTCAGGGTGAGCTGCTCGGTGGTGAATCCGTCGGTGTGAATGACGGCGCCGCGGCCGCTGATGCGCCCGAAGCTCGGCCCGACAAAGGCGTTGGTCACGCCGTTGTATCGTGCGGGGCCGTAGTGGGTCGATTCCACCCAAAGGGCGGTGGCGGCGTCCAGGTCGGGCTGCTGCTGTCCAAGCTCGCGGTCGTCGACCATGGCGTTCACCGGTCCAATCTCCGAGAGGCCGAGCGTGCTGTAGGCGTCAAAGAAGCCCGGGTAGACGCGGCGGCCGCGGGCATTCACCACTCGCGCGCCCCGGGGAATGGAGACGCGCTGTCCGACGGCGGTGATGCGGCCATTCTGGATGACCACGGTGCCGCCGGGGATCATGGGGCCGGAGACAGGATAGACGTCGGCGCCGACGATGGCGTATGCGCTTGCGGCAGGAAGCACAGGCTCTTCCTCGGCGGAAGGCAGGTGGTCGAGCGTGTTCTTGATGGAGCTTGAGTCGTCGATGCCGAAGGCGTCGCGCCGCTCAAAGAAGACTTCGCCTTCGATGAGGGTCATGCGCGGTCGGCTGTAGACGCTGAGCGGGTGGCCGTCCCAAAGGGCCAGGTCGGCGTCTTTGCCCACCTCGATGCTGCCGGTGCGGTGGTCGATGCCGAGCTGGCGGGCGGAGTTGATGGTCACCATTTGGATGGCCGTCTCCTCGCTGAGTCCACCGAAGCGCATCGCCTTGGCGGCGTCCACGTTCAGGGCGGTCGTGCCGTTGGTGCCGTCGGTGTTGATGGAGACATTCACCCCGGCCTTGTGGCAGAGGTAGGCGTTCCAGGGCATGCTGTCATAGCCCTCCACTTTGAAGGACCAGTTGTCCATGAAGATGCTGACACCCACGCCCAGCTCGGCCAGTTCGGGAGCGATTTTGTAGGCTTCGACGGCGTGCTGCAGGGCGCCCAGCTTAAAGCCGAACTCCTTGCTGAGCCGGGCCATCATCAGCATTTCGTCGCTGCGGTAGCTGTGGCAGTGCACCCAGACTTTGCGGTCCAGGATGTCGGCCAGAGTCTGCAGGCGCAGGTCGCGGCGCGGGGCCTGCTTAGTCTCGCCCTTGTTGAAGGCATCCCAGGCAGCCTTATAGGCGCGGGCCTCCTGGAATCCTCGGCGGAAGACCGCCTCCTGACCCATTCGGCTGAGCGGGAACCGGGTGCTGTTGCCGCCGGTCTTGCGCGTCACGTTTTCGCCTAGAGCGAACTTGATCATGCGCGGCGCGTCGCTGATGATGGCTTCGCGCTTGGGGCGGTTGTACTTGTACTTCATCACCACGCTCTCTCCGCCGACCGCGTTGGCGCTGCCGTGAAGGATGAGGGCGGTGGTGTGGCCGCTGGCCAGTGCCTGCCACACGTTGAAGGAGCCGGTGTTGATGACGTCGGCAATGCGGACTTCGGCGGTGATCGAATCGGCGCCTTCGTTGGTGCCGTCGCTGCCTCGGTGGCTGTGGCCGTCCACAAATCCAGGAGTCAGGGTCCGGTTCTTGCCGTCCACCACGGTGACGCCCGCCGGGGCCTTGAGATTCGGGCCAATGGCCGCGATTTTGCCGTTTTGCACCAGCACGTCGGCGCGGTCATAGATCTTGCCGGCGGCGGTGATGACGCGGGCGCCTCGGATGAAGACGTCGCCTCCCGTTTGGGTTTTCGGGACGCGGTCGGCCTCAAGCTCCAAAGGGAAGTCCTGCGCCAGCGAGGCGAAGGGGAGGGCAAAGAGAGCGAGGGCGCAGAGAGAGCGTTTCATCGGGTTCCTCCGGTCGGGGCCAAAACGGGGCGGCCTTGAATCCACACCCGCTCGACCGTTGAGTCTTCGTCGGCGAAGTCGCCCGACATGAGAACGATGTTGGCGCGGGAGCCCACGGTGAGCGAGCCAATGCGGCTTTCACCCAGTGCCTGGGCGGCGCCGGATGTGAGGCCCTTGAGGGCGGCCTCGCGGCTCAGGCCCCGCTCGATGCGCTCGCGCACCGAAGCCAGCAGGGACTGCACCGAGCCCCGGGCGGAAAACAGAATGCGAACTCCGGCGGCGGCGAGCACTTGGTCGCCCTTGGCGGACTTTTCCCATTGCGCGTAGCGCTCCTCCAGCACGGGCTGCGG
>JBGSIR010000455.1:0-2878 GCA_041742415.1 Fimbriimonadaceae bacterium
TTCCGCTCCATCCGCCGCTACGAATGCCCGTTGGTGCTGGAGGACGCGGCCGGAAGAATCATCGCCTTCTCGCTCACCAAAGAAGCGGGCGCCGGCCCCGAAGACTTCCAGCCCCTGGACTTCTTGGCCGACCTGGCCGAAGACCGCTTCGCTTTTGGCTATGCCCTGCACACCGGCCCGGCCGCCCACCAGCGCGATGAGCGCACGGCCGCGCTGCCAATTACGGCGCTTTGGACGTGAGGCTCAACGATTCCACCAAACGGTGGGCCCCGTGCCGAACAGGGTCGCAGCAGGGCAGGCCCGTCTCATCCTGGATGGCCTCGCACGCCGCCTGAGCCTCATCATCGGTGAGCCCAAAGGTGTTCAGCGCCACGCCGGAAGTGACGGGTCGAACAAACGCGCCCAGGCCCGCCGCCAAATCTTCGTTCAGCTTCACCATCTGGGCCACCGGAGGAACCTGCACCCAGGGGAGCAGCGGGTTGGTGACCATGCCGGCGCGGTGGCAGAAGATGAGATGGGTCGGCGCCGAGCCGCGCATGAGCGCGAGGGTTGCCGATGAAAACGGGTGAAAGAGCGACCCCTGGCCCTCCACAAAAATGACATCCGCCCCCGCATGGCGCAGTACCTCGCCCTCCACCGCGCCCGGCGCAAAATCCACGCGGATCGAATCGAGCGGAATGCCCGAACCGGAGATGATGATGCCGGTCTGCCCTGTCGCGACAAAGGCCGAGCGAAGGCCGCGCTCTTGGGCGCAGCGGTCCATTTCCAGCGCCGTGGTCATCTTGCCCACCGACATGTCGGAGCCCACCATGAGCACGCGGGGCTCGGGCATGAGCCGGGAGAGGCCCTGAGACGTCGCCAGCCCGCTCGGCTCGCCGCGCACATCCCAAACCCACTGGCCGTGGGGAAGGCTGGGGAAAAGCGGCGCCGCGCGGTCGTGCAGCCCGTTCACCAGCGAGAATCCCCGCTCAATCGCCTCCGACAGCATCGGCCGCCAGGAATCCGGAATCAAGCCGCCCCCGGGCGCGATGCCCAGAACAAGCACGTTGGCCCCCATCGCATGCGCCTCGGCTAGGCTGGCCACGACCGGCACAGAGCGAGGAATTCCGACCACCTCACTGGCATCGCGCCCGGCGTTCACCGAATCGACGACGCAGACAATCTCAGAATGGCTGTATCGCAGAACTCCTCGGCCCAGCTTTCCTGCCTGGTGAGTCATCTCACCCTGCATGTAAAGAGCCAAGCGCGAGCCGTGCGGCAGGGAGGTCATTCCACCACGGTAGCCCCATGTCCAGGGCGGTCGCTCGGCAAAACCACTCCGGCCACAAATTTCAGGCCTTCTGCGGGATCGGGGTTCAGATTGAGATGAGAATCAAGGTCGATATGATCGAAAAGCGCGCCAATGGAGGCGCCTGCCGCGATGGAGACACTGGACTCGCCCATGCAGCCGATCATCGTTTGCAGTCCATGCGCCCGCGCCACGGCCACCAGGCGCATCGCCTCGGTGATGCCGCCGGTCTTCATCAGCTTCAGGTTCACGCCGTCGCAGCGGTCGGCCAGGAGAGGCACATCGGCCGCATCGCGCACCGATTCATCCAAGAAGATCGGCAGGGGCCGCTTGCGGAAGAGCTCGGGGAGCTGATCCTCTTCGCCCCGCGCCAGGGGCTGCTCCACATATTCGCAGCCGCGCTCGGCCAGCCAGGGCATCATCTCCAGGGCGTCCTCCACGCTCCAGCCGCCGTTGGCGTCCACCCGAATCGCTGCCTTGAAGGGCTTCAGCGCCTCCACGGCCGCCTCAAAGCTCGCCTTGTCGGCGCGGATTCCTCGCGGGCTGCCCAGCTTGAGCTTAAGCGCCTTGCCCCGCAGCTCGCCAAAGATCTCGGCTGTCAGCTCGGCGGTGCGCTCCGGGGTGTTGATGCCCACGGTGAGGCTGGTCGCCTTGATCGGCTTGGGGTGGCCCAGCACCTGGTGCAGCGGCATCCCCGCCCGCTTGGCGGTGAGGTCCCAAAGCGCCATGTCAATCGCCGCCCGCACCGGAGCCTCAAGGCCCATGCGCCGCATGGTCAGGTCCACCAGATAGGGCGACCAATCGGAAAGATCGAGCGCGAAAACCTGCTCAAACTGCGCCCGCGCCCGCCCGGCCAAGGTGTCGTCGTCGCCCGTTCCCGGAGCGCATTCACCCACGCCTTCGTGCTCTCCGTCCTTGATGAAGACAAAAAGGTTGTCCGAACCCGTGCTCACGCCTCGGCTGATGGTGAGAGGGTGCAGCTTGTTGAGGCGCAGGGCGCGGACCTGAAACTCCATAGCTCCGATTTTACCGGGCATCCTGGGGGCCAAAGGCCGCCATCGTCCGCAGCCGCTCCTCATTTGGAAATCGCCGGCAAAGCTCCGCAATCGCCTCGGCCTCCCGCCTTCGCACCGGGTAAGGCGGCTCAACGCCTTTGGCCAGCGCCGTCTGCACATGCTGCGCCGCTTCGGCCTCCATGCGCGAACGGGTGAGCAGCAGCCACGCCATCATCAGCCTCAGAAGGGGGTTCTCGCCGGCCCGCAGCAGATCGTCGGCCAAGCGCAGCGCCTCCTTCTCCAATCCCCACATCACCAAATGGTGGAAAGCGTCCAGCCCCAGCTCGCGGTCTTCGGCCAGAGGCTTCAGCAGCGGCGAGGGGTCTCGGGTTTCCGGCAGGCCCTGCGCCAGCCATGCCTCCACCCGCATCATCGGCTCCAGGGGGTCCAGACCGTGCCCGGCCATGCTCTCGGGCCGCTCTTCGGCGTTGGGGTTCAGCCGCTGCTGAACCAGCGCCTTCATCACCCAAGTCAAGACGTCGCCTCCGCCCTGCTGCAGGCTCTCGCCCAGCAGGCCATCGGCCTCCTCCCATTC
>JBGSIR010000456.1:0-4639 GCA_041742415.1 Fimbriimonadaceae bacterium
TCTCCATGTCGATGGGCTTGGGCGTCCAGCCGGCGGGCAGGGCCATCGGGTCGTAGGCGGCGCTGAGCAGGCTGAGGAGGGCAAGGCCGGTCATGCTCAGCCAGAACGCCGGATGGAACGTGGAGTTCAGCGGGGGATGGGCCGGATGCGGTCGAGCAGCCAGTCGGCGGCGGAAAGGTCCAGCCCCCGGGTGAGTTCGTTGGGGGTGACGGCGACGTTCATTCCGGCCGCCTTGGCCGCCGCGAGGCCACTGGGTGAATCCTCAAAAGCCAGACAATCTGCGGGGTTGGCTCCCAGGCGGCGGCAGGCCTCGCGGAAGCTGTCGGGGGCAGGCTTGGGGCGCGGCACATCGTCGCGGGTGACGATGATGGGGAAGAGGCCTTCGATGCCGAGCACACCGGTGATGCGCTCGATCCAGGCCACGCAGGAATTGGTGGCGATGGCCACCGGCATGCCTGTGCTCATGTAGTGGTCCACGGTCTCCCGGGCTCCGGGAATCCAGGCGAGGCGGGTCAGTTCAATGTCGAGCTCGGCTTCGCGCTCCTCCAGCACTTCCTCTTCAGAAAGCGGCCCAATCAGGTCCTGCAGATGCTCAAAAGCGGACCATGTGCCGGGCGGATTGCCCACGCACTTGACCCACTCCTGCAGCCGAAGCTCGGCCCCGCGCCGCTCAAACACCGTGGTCCACGACCGAAACTCAGCGGATTCGGTGTCGACCAGAGTGCCGTCGAAATCGAAGACGACGGCGGCCCAGTTCATTTAGTCGGAGTTGACTTCCAGCGCCTTGTTCACGTCGAGGACTTTGGGAACCTCGAAAAGGAACATGGATCCGACGCCGACTTCGGATTCCGCCCAGATGCGGCCCAGGTGAACTTCTTCGACGAGGTGCTTCACCAGGAAGAGGCCAAGGCCCGTGCCGTAGATCTTGCGGTTGTCTTCGTTGTTCACGCGGTGGAATCGTTCGAAAACCTTCCCAAGGTGGTCCTTCGGAATGCCGATGCCTTGGTCCTGAACTCCGATGCGAATCACGTCGCCCTTGTCCCAGGCATGCACCGTCACATCTCCGCCGGCGGGCGAATACTTGATGGCGTTGTTCAGCAGGTTCGTGAGAATCTGGTCGAACTTGTCCTGGTCGCCGGTGTACATTTCCGGCATCGGATCGTGCTTTTCCAGAAGCACGGTGTGCTTGTGGCTGGCCTGGTTCTGCACTTTCACAACCTTGTCCAGCAGGGTGTCCAGGCTGAAGGATCCGTAGTCGGGCGTCAGAGACTGGCCAGCTTCAATGCGGGCGGTGTTCAGCAGGTCATCAATGAGGCGCCGCAGGCGGTCGCACTCGTTGGTGATGATGGTGAGGAACTCGGTCTGCTCTTCCTTGCCGAAGTCGTCGTTCTCCAGGCCCTCCAGCAGGGTGCTGCTGAAGCCCTTGATGGCGGTGAGCGGCGTGCGAAGCTCGTGGCTGGCCATGGCAACGAAGCTGCTCTTCATGCGGTCGACGTTCTTCTGGTCGGTGATGTCGATGAAGATGGCGACGAAGCCCAGCACGCGGCGGTCTTCGCCGTGGACCACGGCGCCCTCCACGCTGTAGGTGCGCTCTCCGCCCTTCAGGTCGGCGGTCACTTCCACCGAACCCTCGACTTCGCCCATCAGGCCCTTCTGGACAAAGTCCAGCACTTCATTGTCGGTGATGACTTCGCTGGCGGGGTGGCCTGTGACCTCGCCCTGGGCGCGGAAGATGGCGCGGGCGGCCGAGTTGATTTGGCTGATCGTTCCCTGAGGGCTGACCAGCAGCAGGCCGGTGGTGATCGATTCGAAGGTTTGGAGCAGCTCTTCGCGCTCCTCCATCACCTTCTTGTACATCTGGAGGTTGGCGATGATCGAGCCGACGTTGCGGGCCATGCGCTCAAGCAGGCGCACGTCCTCTTCGTTGAAGGGCTCGGCCATGCGCTTGTTGAAGGCATGGAGAACGCCGATGGTTTGGCGCTCGCGCACGCGGCCCTCTTCATCGCGGTTTTCGATGATGAGCGGCACGCTGATGGCGGACTGGACGCGCAGCATGCGCACCATGTCCTTGTCGGTGCGGGGGTCCTTTTCGGCGTCGGCGACAATGGCCGACTGGCCGTCTTGGAAAACGATGCCCGAAACGCCCTGGTTGGCGCGAATCTGGTAGGCGTCCAGGAGCTTGTCGGTCATGCCGTAGGCGGGCGGGATGCCCACAAGGCGGTTGGTCTCGCGCTCATAGAACATGACCACGACCTTTTCGGCCTGCAGGATCATGGCGATGCGCTGAATGAGCCGCCGAAGGACGGCGTCGCCCTCCTGAATTGAGGCGACCTCGACTCCGCTGCCTTCGCTTTGGCCAGCACTGGGGGCAGGCGCGGGGGCTGCGGGCTTCGGGGCTGGCTGTGAGGACCGGCCTTTGAGATCTTCGTTCTCTCGGCGCAGCTTCTCAAGCTCCGCCCGGAGCTGCTCGAGGCTGGGCGAAGGATCTACGGGGGTGTTCTCCATGCTCATAGGCAGACCTGACCAATGAAGCCCTTTGCGGGGCCTGTCTGAATATACCTGTCAAGCCAGGTCGGCGGGGCCGGGCGGTATAGTGAATTCATGGCCCCTGGACTGCAGGAGCTGCCGCTTTTCCCGCTGGAAGCCGTGCTGTATCCCTTTTCGCAGGTTCAGCTCCATGTGTTTGAGGAGCGCTACCGGCTCATGATCAATCGATGCTTGGAGGAGGATTTGTCCTTTGGCATCGTCCTCATTAGGTCCGGCAGCGAAGTCGGCGGGACGGCTGAGCCCTTCCTCATCGGCACCGCTGCCCGCATCGTGGGGGTGCACCGCTACGAAAACGGCAGCTTCGACCTCAAAGTCATCGGAGCCGAGCGCTTCCGCATCCGCGAAATCGATGACAGTCAGCCCTACCTGGTTGGCCGAGTGGAGCGCCTTGACGAGGAGGAATCCGATTCCATCCCCCGCGAAACCGCCCTGGTTCACCGCGCCCGAGAGTGCATGAACGAGTTCATTACCAAGACGCTCTCGTCGGATGACTACCGCGTGGCCGACATCCGCCTGCCCGACGACGCCTATCAGCTCAGCTTCCTGCTCGCCAGCCTTCTGCAGGCCACCAACCGCGACAAGCAGCGCCTGCTGGAGATCACCAACACCAACGAGCGCCTCAGCGCGGCCCTGCCCATGATCCAGGCGCAGATCGATGGCTTGGAGACCTTCGAAGTGGATGAAACCGATGATGGGTTCGAAGAGCTGCTCGGCGAGATCAGCTCGAATTAGACGGTTCCAGAAACGCGCCAGACGCGCAGCACTTTGTCCAGTCCTCCAGCGGCCATCACTTGGCCGCTGCGGCTGAACTTGATGCAGGAGATCGGCAGGTGGCTGGCTTCGATGGCCCCGTGGTCGGCGCCCTTCACCACGTTCCACAGCCGAATGATGCCGTCGCGCCCGCCCGAGGCCAGGATGCGGCCATGGGGGTGAAAGGCGAGGGCTTCGATGGGCTTTTGGTGGCCAAAGAGGGTCTGCTTCAGCGACATGTCGCGCAGACGGAACACGCGCACCGAAAGGTCCACTGCCGCCACGGCCAGCCATCTTCCGTCGGGGCTGAAGGCAAGCGCCGTCACCGATGATCGAACGCGGTCGAAGGTGTGGCGCAGGCGGAGTTCGGGAGCGGTCCAGAGCTTGACGGTGGCGTCGCCTCCGCCGGTGGCCAGAATTCGCCCGCCGGGGTGCCAGGCCAGCGCGGTCACGGGCTCGTCATGCGCCTTGCGCCGGTCCAGGGTGTCGCCGGTGTTCATGTCCAGCACCTCCACGGTGCAGTCGATGGAGCCCAGCCCGGCGATGAACGAAGTGGGGCAGGGCTCGGCGCAGATCGCCCAGTTTTGCGGAATGCGCCGCCAAGACCGCACTTTGTCCTTGCGAATGGTCCAGCCGCTGAGCTGGCTTTCGGTGGCTCCAATGGCCGAAAGCCGCCCGCCCCCCAGGCAGGCCAATGAGCTGAGGGTGCCCGAATCGAATCGCTGGGTGTTGATGACCGCGTGCCGGGCGGCGTCCCACCAGATGACTTCGTTGTCGAATGAGCCGGAGACCATGGTGTCGGTCCCGGGTTCAAAGTCAAGAGTGTAGATGGGCGTGTGGTGGTCCAGCAGGCGGGAGATGATGTGGAGGTCCACAAAGCCGCCCGCGCGGGAGCTGTCGTCGTCCAGATAGGCTTCGCCGCTGCTGGAGTGGCCGAGCGAGGCGTCGTACTCCATCCGCCGCACAGGGTCGCTGAGGACCTCAAAGGCGGCGTTGATTTGAGCCATTTTCTCGTGCGACTCGGGGCTGTCGCTCAGGTCGGGGTGATTTTCGCGCGCAAGCTGGCGGTAGGCGCTTCGCACCTCCTCCTGCTGGGCTTGCGGGCGAATGCCCAAGACGTCGTAATGGCTCGTCAAGGCACGCCGATTATGAAGGGCCCGCCGCCAGGGCCCGGGAAGCTCAGCGGCCTTGCCGGAGGGCTATGGCCCAGCTTCTGGCAAAATTGACAAGTGGCGGAGGCGGAAGAGCCGCGAGGCGTAACCCTCGATCCTTCGGTGGCATGGGTCTACCGAGGGCCGGGGTGGCGCGAGTGGCTGATGGGCCTGGGAGCCACCGCGATGGG
>JBGSIR010000457.1:0-11924 GCA_041742415.1 Fimbriimonadaceae bacterium
AGCGAGGCGCCTCCGGCCTTGGCGATTTCAGCGGCGCGGCGGCGGGCGTCGGCGGCAGCCTCGGCCAAGATCTCCACCTTCACCTCGCCGATTTTGGTGTAGATGTACTGCGGATAGCCGCTCTCCAGGTCCACGCCGCCCGCAATCAGCTCGCTGATGCTGCGCGAGACGCCATCGACCAAATCGACCTTGCTGCTCCGCACTTCGATCTCCATGCGCAGCCGGTAGCCCTCGACCTGGCGAAAGACATTTTCGGGAACGTAGCTCTGGCCGGAGACCTGGGCGTAGAGCGTCTCCGTCCGCACCGCCTTCTGGATGATCTCCTCATCGGTCAGCCCCTTCTTCTTCAGGTAGTCCACGGTCTTGGCCGCCTGCTGCCTCAGCGCCTCATAGGCCGCCACCTGATTGGGCGCCTCTTGGGTCAGCGAGCAGTTCCAGATGATGAAATCGCTCGTGATGGCCTTCCGCGCCGAGCCGGTGACCCTCATGCTTTCGGCGCCGCCTCGCGCCTTCACCCAGGCATTGCCCAGCATCGCCGCCGCGATGACCACAGCCGCCGAGACAATGACCACTCCCGTGAGTCGGAAAAGGGAGGAACGGTCTTCGGCCATGCAGACTGGACGCCCGAGCCTGGCCAATCGTTCCGGACCCTCAGCCCGCCCCCGCCAACCTGCCATCATAGAGAGCATGAGCAAGGCCCTTGTCCTGCTGGCTTCGGCGTCGGTTTGCGCCCTGTTCCTCCCCGGCTGCGAGCCGCCCTCGCGCCCCCTCCCGCCTGTCTCCGAAGGTGAAACTGCGGAGCCCGTGAAGCCCGGCGAAGGCGACCCCTTTGTTGACAATCGGCTGGATGAGGCCGAGATGACCGAAGAGATGAAGGCCGACATCGCCAAGTCTCAGCCCAAAGAAGGCGAGAACGTGGCCGTCATCACCACCGACAAGGGCGAGATCGTCGTGATGCTCTATCCCGAGATCGCGCCGAAGACGGTGGAGAACTTCACCAAGCTGGCCAACGACAAGTTCTATGAAGGCGTGCGATTCCACCGCACCATTGCCGGCTTCATGGTTCAGGGCGGCGACCCGCAGAGCAAGGACCTTGCTAAAGCTGCCGCTTGGGGCACCGGAGACCCGGGCTACAGCATCAACGACGAGCTGAACCCGATCAAGCACGAAGCAGGCGTCCTGAGCATGGCGCACGGCGGACCGAACACGGGCGGCAGCCAGTTCTTCATCATGACCGGCACAAACCCGAACCTCGACTACCTGCACACCGCTTTTGGCCGTGTCATCAAGGGCATGGATGCGGTGAAGCAGATCGAACAGACTCCGGTCACCGACGGAAACGGCACCGTGGTGCCCGACGAAGCTGCGGTCATCAAGTCCGTCGTCATCAAGCCCTGGCCGCTCTCGTAATGGCCCAGGAGATCGCCTATCCCATTCGAGGCTCGGCCTTCGCGCACACCGTGCGGGCCGAGTCCATGCTCTGCCAGCACCAAAGCGCCTACCAGATGATCGAGATCATCGAGACGGAGGCGTTTGGGCGGATGCTGCTGCTGGATGGCCACATCCAGCTGGCCGAGCGGGATGAGGCGGCCTACCACGAAACTCTGGTGCACATGCCCGCTCTGGCCGCCCAGCGGCTGGAATCGGCGCTTGTCATCGGCGGCGGCGACGGCGGCGTGGTGCGCGAGCTGGCCAAGCACGACTCCCTGCGCCGCATCGTGCAGGTGGATATCGATCAGGACGTCATCGAATGCTGCCGCCGCTTTTTGCCCGGCCTCAGCGACGGCGCCTTCGACGACCCGCGCCTGGACCTCATCATCGCCGACGCCTTTGCCTGGCTGGCCGAATGCGAAGAGACTTTTGACCTCATCATCTCCGACATCACCCACTCTTTTGAAGATGAGGGAGTGGTCGTGAGCCAGTCGCTGAGCACTGACCAATTCTTTGCCCAGCTCGCGGCCCGTTTGGCCCCGGGCGGGGTCTTTGCCGTGCAGGCCGACAACCCAGTCTTTTGCCAAGAAGAGACCGCCCAGACACTTGCCGCCATGCGCCGCGCCTTCGATTCCGCTGGTGAGTGCTGGGCGATGGTGCCCTCCTTTGGCGGGTTCTCGTCGGTGGTTTGGGGCGGCTCTCCGGTGGCGCCAGAGTGCCCGCAGCCCGGCTTTCTGGCCGAGCGCTGCCGCCACCTCACCCCCGCGCTTTGGCGGGCCTATGCGGGCGCCGTGCCGTTCCTGCCTTAGGAATTCGCCAGTTCGCGCAGAAACTGGCAGTTTTGCCGTGAAGATTCGGCGGCAATGCGGAAAGTTCGTTTTGAAGGTGTGTTCAGATGAGTCTCGTCACCGACCGCATGCACTCTGCGCTGGTCAGCCTGAGAGAGATTGACCGGCAAGTCAAAAAAACCATGTCGCAAGTCACGGTTGGATCAGAAGTTGATGTCCGCCAGATCCAGATGCAGGCGGAACAGCGCCGACAAGCCGTGCAGGAGGCCGAGCGGGAAGCCCGCAAGAGCCTCATGCCCGGAAACGTGGACATCCGCGCCTAGCCTGCCTCGTCACCCGTCTCACCTTTCGGGAGCCGAAAGAGAATGAGACCTGACCTATTGCCCCTGATTGCGGCCGCGGCGGAGCGCCAAGGCGAACTGCTGCTGCCGCACCTGCGGGCTCTCGGGCTCAAGGAAGGCACGTTTCAGTTCCTTTTGGCCGTCTCCGAGGCCAAGGGCGCGCCGCTCTCCGAGATCGGCCGCCGCCTGGGCCTGGCTCCCGCCACCGTGAGCGAAGGGCTGGATGAGCTTGGCGGCTTGGGTCTGGCCGAACGCCTGACCACCCCCCACGACCGCCGCCAGCGAACTGCCGCGCTCACCGTGAAGGGGCTGGAAACCATGGGCCAAATCTCGGCCGCCCTGGCTCAGGCCGAGCAGGAGCTGAGCGCGCCCCTGAGCGAACAAGAGCACCTGCGGCTGGCCGAGCTGCTGGGCAAGATCACTCAGCGGTCGGATTGAGCATGTTCATGGCCGCGCTGATGCCCGCGGTGATCCACTCTTCGACGCCCTCCAGGGCGCGCGGCATGGCGTTTTCGATGTCCACCCGCTCTTCTGGGGTGAACTTGCCTAAAACGTGGTCCACCGTGCCCGCATCCGCCTGGCCAATGCCAATCTTGAGGCGCGGATACTCTTCGGTCGCCAGGCTTTGAATGATGGATTTGTGGCCATTGTGGCCGCCCGCGCTTCCCTTCATTCTCATGCGAAGCCGGGCGGTGGGCAGGTCTTTGTCGTCAGCCACCACCAGAATCTGTTCGGCAGAAAGGCTGTGCTGGCGCATCAGCGGGGCCACGCTGCGGCCGCTCAGGTTCATGAAGGTGAGCGGCTTCACCAGAAGCACCTGAAAGCCCCGAATTTTGCCCGCGCCAGTCATGGCCTGGTGGCGGCCCGAGGAGACCTTGATGCGATGCTTCGCGGCCAAGGCGTCGATGAAGTCGAAGCCCACGTTGTGCCGAGTGCCGCGATATTCGCCGCCGGGGTTGCCGAGGCCAACGATCATGGCCACCGGCGGCTCATCCACTTTGGTGGAACGGAACTTCATGGCGCCCCCGCGCCGGGGTCAAGAATCCCCATGCCCACCAGAATAAAGATTGTCGCCGCCAGAAGCACACGGTACACCATGAACCCGGTGAGCGAGCGCTTTTTGAGCAGCGCAATCAGCCAAGAGATGGCCGCATAGCCGCTGACAAAGGCGACAGCCGTGGCGATGAGCGTCGCGGCGAGGCCGCTCTCCAGCAGCACCTCGCGCTCTTTCAGCAGCTTGTATCCGCCCGAAAGCAGCACACTGGGCACTGAGAGCAGGAAGCTGATGCGCGCGGCGGCCTCGCGGGTGAGCCCGCTGGCGCGACCGCCGGTGATGGTGGCTCCGCTGCGGCTGACGCCCGGCACAAGCGCAAGGCATTGCCAGAGCCCCATGATCAGCAGATCCTTCATGCCCGCCTCCTCTTCGCCTCGGGACTGCGGGCCCCATCGGTCGGCGGCCCACATGACAACTCCAAAAACCGCCAGCGCCGCCGCCGTGATGCGCAGGTCGCGGAGCCAAGTGTCGATGGCGCCCTCCAGCGAAAGGCCAGCCACGATGATGGGCAGCGTGCCCACGATGACTCCGATGGCCAGCTTCCAATCGCGGCTCTTGCGGTGCTCGGCTCCGGTGAGGCCCTTGAAAAAGGCCCCTGTCATCGCAGTAAGCTCGCGGCGGAAATAGATGAGAACGGCCAGCAAGGTGCCGATCTGAATAGCCGCAGAAAAGCCCGAGCCGGGGTCTTGCCAGCCCAGCAGAGCGGGAACCACGCGCAGGTGGCCCGACGAGCTGACCGGCAGGAACTCTGTCAGCCCCTGCACAAGGCCTAAAACGATCGCCTGAATGACATCCATTTCAATCTGCCCCCGCGATTATGGGCTCCCGTTGGTGCTGCGCACGGCCCAGAGCAGAACTCCGCTGAGCCCGATGGCCAGCGCATAGAGCACGTAAACCACCTGCTTTTGGTTGAGGCCGGTGCGCAGCAGAGTGTGGTGAAGATGCCGCTTATCGCCTTTGAGGGGCGAATCTCCGCTGAGGACGCGGCGGGTCATCACAAAAAACGCGTCGAAGATCGGCACGCCAAAGACGAGCACCGGCACAAAAATCGCCAGCGCGGCGGCCGTCTTGAAGGCCCCCACCACGCTGAGGCAGGCCAGCATAAAGCCTAATAGCTGACTGCCCCCCGTGCCCATAAAGATGCGGGCCGGGTTCGCGTTGTAGCGCAAGAAACCAAGGCAGGCCCCAAGAATCGCCGCCGCAATCAGCGCGATGCGGGGCTGGCCTTCATAGACCGCGATGATGGCCAAAGTGGCGGCGGCAATGCCCGAAATGCCCGATGCCAGGCCGTCCAGGCCATCCTGAAAATCGACGGTTTTGGTCACCACAAGCATATAGATCGCGGTGACCACAAAGCTGCCCCACACCGGAAGCTCCAGGAACTGCGAAGAAAACGGAATGCCGAGGCTGCCAATCTGAATCCGCGCCGCATCGTCGCCAAAAAGCTGCACCAGCAGCCCAGCGCCAATCAGATAGGCGAGCTGAATCTTGGAGCTGAAGTCCTTCTTGTCGTCCCACGCCCCCGCCAGGACAATGCCGCCGGAAACCACAAGCATCCCTATGACAAAGGGCGGAAATGGGTCGTGGGGGTAGGCGATGGGCAGGGCGGTGAGGATGGAGGCCAGAATGCCGCCAAAAATCGCCAGCCCGCCCCATTTTGGAATCGGCTGGGTGTGAACCCGGCGACTGTCGCGCTTGGGGTCGTCCATCACCTTTTGGCTCAGGGCGAGCTTTTGCACCATCGGCACCAGCACCAAGGTGACCACCGCCGCCAAGGTCGCCGCGGCCAGCGGAGCGTAAAAGCCGTCCAGAAAATCCTTCGGCGCGCTCACTTGGGCAGCTCCACCGCCGAGAGCCCAGACTCCGTGTAGAGAAAAACCTCCATGTGCGCGTCGCGAAAAAGCTCCAGGCTAAAGGGGTCAGGATAGTCCCCTTCGTAGATCACCCGCAGGATGCCCGCATTGATCACCATTTTGGCGCAGGCCGAGCAGGGCTGGCATGTGACATAGATCGTGCCTCCTTCGCAGGCCACCCCGATGCGGGCCGCCTGGAGCAGGGCGTTCTGCTCGGCATGAAGGGCGCGGATGCAGTGCCCGGCCCTCATGCAGCCATCGGGCCAATCATGGTCGGGGCCGCCCGTGGGGCAGTGCGGAAGGCCGGCCGGAGCGCCGTTGTAGCCCGTGGCCAAGATGCGGCGGTCACGCACGATGACGGCCCCCACTTGCCTGCGCGGGCACGTGGCCCGAGTCTTCACCAGATGGGCGATCTGCATGAAGTAGGCGTCCCAGCTCGGACGCGCGTCCATAGGACAATCATTATGGCCGGGAGCGCAGGCCAAGCCATGCGCCCCCGGGATATTGCTTGTTCAGAACCGGATGGCGTAGCCGGCTTCCAGCGGCATGCGGCCGCCGAAGGCAAAGTTAAGCGCGCCCAGTCCGGCGCCTAGGGTCAGACCCTCGTTGGCGCTGAGTCCGGCTCGAATGGCGAACTGCCCGCCTAGCAGATATTCTCCGCCAAACCGGATGTCCTGCCGCCCGGCCGAGTTGAAGAGGTCCACGAAGTCGCCGGCAAAGAGGATCTGGCCGCTTTGGAATCCGACTCCGCCATCCACCGTGCGGGCAAAGGCGTAGATGTTGTCCATGCCCGGAGTCGTTCCGGGGGTCAGCGCGGCGAACCGCACTTCAGGAGCAATCAGGTTGTTGATCATGAAGCCCGCATAGAGGCCCGACTGGCCCTGCGGCGTGAGGTGGATGCCGGCGTCGAGGCCAAACCCGGCGTCCGAAAGGTAGTCCGCCCCGCCCAGCTCGGCGCCCGCCGTGCTCGTGCCATTGGCGATGTTGGCGGAGTTCGCCAAGTAATGAGTGTAGTAGGCGCGCACCATCTTGGCTCGGGCGCCGATGGCCACGCGGGAGTCCAGGGGATTGGAGATGACCTTGCCCGTTCCCACGCCAATTTCGTAGATGCCAAGACCGTAGGCGTCCAGCTGAGCGTCTGCGGGAAGGCTCAACAGGTTGGCGCCGGAGTTCACCCAGTTTTGAAGCGCCGCGTTCGGCACGGTGGAGCCAGCGGCCTGGCCGCCAAAGTCGACGTTATAGGCGCCGATCTGAAAGCCCAAGGAAGAGCCAATTCCAAATTCAGCGGTTTCGTCGCCAAAGGTGCGGGCGAATTGGCCGAGCTTGTCGGTGTCCAGCACGCCATTGCTGCCGAAATTCACCAGGTCGTCCAGGTCGCCAAAGCCAACACCGCGCGAGGTGAAGTCGAACCGGGGCCAGAAGAACCGCACGGAGGGTCGGAGGGCCAGAAGCGCCGGATTGCGAAATCCGCGCCCGCCCGCGCTGGTCGGAAAGGCAAAGCCGGCTCCGGCCATGCCCTGCTCTCGGGAGCCGCCAAAGCTCAAATCAGCCCAAGAGGCCGAGGCCATGGCCATTGCGGCCATCGCCGCGATCGTGTGATTGAGTTGGACTCGCACACCCTCTATATTGGCTGAAATTTGCCCGCATTTATGCTTGCAATATCGAGCGGATGTAAAGTAAGCGGCATGATTGCCGCCGCCGCTCAGATTGAGCCCATCCTTTTTGACCGCAAAGCAAGCTTGGAAAAGGCCGAAGCGTGGGCGCATAAGGCCGCCGATTCAGGCGCCAAGCTGGTGGCTTTTGGCGAGTCTCTTGTTCCCGCCTACCCCTTCTGGCTTTCGCCGATGGGGGGCGCTGAGTTTGAGTCGGACGAGATGAAGGGCCTCCATGCCGACCTGCTGCGCGAAGGGGTGGACATCGAGGCCGGCCACCTTTCGGGGCTTCAAAAGCTGGCGCGGGACCGGGGGATGATGATCGTCATCGGTGTGGCCGAGCGCCCGTCCGACCGGGCGGGCCAGACCATCTATTGCACCGCCGTCACCATCGACGCCCAAGGCGAAATCGCCAGCGCCCACCGCAAGCTCATGCCGACCTATGAGGAGCGGCTGGCCTGGGGCATCGGCGACGGCCACGGCCTGCGCGTGCACGACCACGAAGAATTTCGCGTGGGCAGCCTCAACTGCTGGGAGAATTGGATGCCCCTCGCCCGCGCCTCGCTCCAGGCCCAAGGCGAGACCCTGCACGTGATGATCTGGCCGGGCGGCCAGCGCCTCACGCAGGACATCACCCGCTTCGCCGCCCGCGAGGGCCGGTCGTTCGTGGTCTCCGCCAGCGGCCTTCTGCGGCAAAGCGGTCTGCCCGAAAGATTCAAGGACCGGGTGGGCGAAGGCGAATTCCTCTACAACGGCGGCTCCTGCATCGCCGGGCCAAACGGCGAATTCATCGTTCCACCCGTGATCGACCAGGAAGCGCTCGTGATGGCCGAGCTTGACCCGAACGAGGTGCGCCGCGAGCGGCAGAACTTTGACCCCAGCGGCCACTATGCCCGCCCGGACGTGCTTCGCCTTCATCTAAACCGCGAAAGGCAAAAACCCATTACAATAGAGGAATGATTGCCTTGGCCGCCGCTCTGCTGGCTCCTCCGCTCCCGCTGAAGGTGCACACCCGCGCCGACTGGGGAGCCAAGCCGCCCGTGCTGGAGCTGCCCCGCCACAAAATCGACCGCATCACGCTGCACCACACCGGCGTGCGACAGGCGCCCGGCCGGCCTTTCTTCGATAAGCTGCGCGGGCTGCAGGCATGGTCGCAGCGGGCCGATGAGCTGGCCGGAGGACGCGCCAAGCCGCAGTGGGCCGACATCCCCTATCACTACTACATCGACGTGAATGGCGAAGCCGCCGAATGCCGCCCCGTGGAGCTTCCCGGCGACACCAACACCTCCTATGACGTGCGCGGGCACCTGCTCATCGTGGTGGAGGGCTCCTTTCCCACCGACTACTTCAACATCCGGCAAAAGCGGACTCTCATCCGGCTTGCGGCGATGCTGGCGGAGCGCCACGGCGTCAGCGCCGACCGCATTGCGGGCCACATGGACTTTGCCCCGGGCGAGACCGACTGCCCCGGCGAATCGATCATGCAGGTGATCCCGGAAATAAAGTCGGCAATCGAAAAACAAAGGGCTTAGTAAATATTTCCTTAAAGCCCGACAATCATCCTTGGAGGCGGGCCGAGGAAACGACTTTTGCCGAGCTGGAAGCCGCATGCTCCGCTTTAGGGGCGCAGGCTTGGGTCTTCGATGAGGAAGGCAGTCTTGTGTGGCAGGGCGGCCAAGAGAGCGGTTGGGCGCTGGAGCAGGCTGAGGCCGCTCTGTTGGCCAGCCGCAGCGGCCGCACGACTCACTGCGAAGGCGCAGAAATTCGGGTGGCCGATTGGAAGGGTCTGCATTTGGTGACGGCTCAGCGCAGCCCAATGCTGAGCGCCCAGACGGCCGCAGCCCACGCGGGAAGGGTCGGCCTGTGGCAATGGCGGCTCGACACAGGCGAATTCTGCGCCTCGCCGCACTTTTGGGAAAAGGAGACCGGCTCGCCCCAGCTGCCTCAGTCGTGGTCCGAGTTTTTGGCACACATCGACCGAGAGTGCCTCAATGACCTGCGCGGCCAGGTGGAGGAGTGCCTGGCTGGCACGCTGAGCCGCGTCTCGGCAGAGCTCCACTTTCCCGCCTCCGGCAAATGGCTCTGGATGCGGGGCAAGCTGGCCCCCGCCGAAGAAGACCAGCCGCACGGCATGTTTCACGGCTCCTTTGTTCCGATCAACTGCCACAAGCGGCTTGAGGCGGCTTATCAAGAGAGCAGGTCCATTTTGGAGGCCGTGACGGGCCAATCCATAACGCTGATCTACCTGTATGACGTTCAGACCGGCAACAACCTCTTTTGCAATGACGCCAGCCGCCGCATTTTGGGCCTGACTCCCGACGAAGTCGCCGAGCTGGGCTCTGGCCTGTTGGCGAAAGTCGTTCACCCCGAAGACTGGCCGCTCGTTCAGGACGGCTTTGAGCAGCTCATGAACTTGAAGCAGGGCATGGTTCGCCGGCTCGAATACCGCATCATCCAGCCCGGCGGGCGCGTGCGGTGGCTCCGGTCGCATGAGTCAGTCTTCAAAACCGACGACAAAGGACGCCCCCGCGTCATGCTCGGCAACGCCATCGACATCACCAGCGACATGATGAACCGGGAGCGGCTGGAGGCCTTTCTTCTGGGAGCCCGCGAGGAAAACGACCGAATGGCAGCCACCAAGAACGACTTGGCTGAGGAGCTGGCCCGAGTCGAGGCCGAGCGGAGCGCGCTCATCCGCGAATCCACCACCGATCCCCTCACTGGCCTGCCGAATCGGCGGGCCTTTGTGCAGGAGATGGAGCGGCTGAGCCTGGCCGTCGGCGACGGAAGGTTTGGCCTGGTGATGCTGGACCTGGACCGCTTCAAAGCCCTCAACGACACCTTTGGGCACCCGGCCGGAGATGAAGCCCTTCGGCAGGTCGGCCTGATTCTGCGCGGCTTTGCCGAAGCCCGCTGGAGCGCCTGCCGCATCGGCGGTGAAGAGTTTGCGGTCACCTTCGCCACCGGCGACCCCGCGCACCTCATGGTCAAAGCCGAAGGGCTTCGGAAGGCTTTGGAGGAGGCGGCTTGGAGCCACCGCAGCGTCACCGCCAGCCTCGGGGCCGCCATTGCCGCGCCAAACGAATCGATGACCGACCTCATCGCCCGCGCCGACCGCGCTCTGTACGAGGCAAAGTCTAGCGGGCGCAACTGCAGCGTTCTGGCTCCGCCCGCCGAGGGTCAGCGACAGGCGGCCTAAGCCGTAGTGGAACCTTTTGCCATCTGAGGCATATACATAAGTGTCATGCGCCTGAACCGACGCAGCCCTGCCGTTCTTGCGGTAGCTTCGCTGGCGGTCCTTGGCGTGGCGCTTGCCTTTGCCCAGCCCAATCCGAATGTGATGGTTGGCAAAGCCGCCCCGGCCTTTTCGGCCCCGGGCAGCGACGGCAAGACCCACACCCTAGACAGCCTCACTGCTGGAGGAGACACCGTCGTCCTCTACTTCATCTCAGAGACTTGCCCGATCAACGCCGAAGCGCTTCCGCACTTCAAGAAGATTGGCGCCGCTCACAAGAACAACTCCAAGGCCAAGCTCATCGGCGTCTTCAATGGCACCAAGGCTGAGTTCGACTCTTGGAACAAGACCAACAAGGTCACCTTCACGACTCTCTTCGACCCCGAACTGGAGATCATCCGCAGCTACCGTGCGGCCTTCTCGCCCTGGTCGCTGGTCATTGGCCCCGACAAGAAAGTCAGCCGAAGCTGGGCCGGATACTCCCGAACCAGCCTGCAAAACCTGAACGCGCTTATGGCGCAGAAAGGCGGCATGAAAGCCCCCGCCCTCACCTATCCCGGCGCTCCAGCGGAGATGTCGGGCGGATGCCCCTTCTAACCTCGCTTCTCCCGGTGGGAGAAACACAAAACCTCTGAGCGCCTGAGCCGAACTGGTTCAGGCGTTCGGCATTTGTCAGCGGGTAGTTTTGGCGGGTGCTTGCCGCGCTCGCCCTCACGGCCGCCGCTCAGACCAGCTTCGTGGTCATCTTTCTGGACGACGCCGGCTATGGCGATTTCGGCTTTGCCGGCCACCCCACCATCCGCACGCCGCGCATCGACCGCATGGCCCAGGAAGGCGCGGTGTTCACCCAATTCGTCAGCGCCTCGCCCGCCTGCACCGCCAGCCGCTACTCCATCCTCACCGGCAAATACCCTGCCCGCAGCGGCTTCGGATGGGTGCTGAACCCCGACTCACCGCGCTACCTGCATCCGCGCGAAACCACCTTGGCCGAAGCGCTGAAAACCAAGGGCTATCGCACCGGAATCTTTGGCAAATGGCACCTCGGCACGCCGAACGAAAAAAATGGCAACACCCCCGACGCCTATCCCCTGGCCCACGGCTTTGATGAGTGGCTCGGCTTCCCCTATTCCAACGACATGCTCCCCGAAAAGGGCTATCCGGACCTTGACCTCATCGAGGGCCAGAGCGGGAGCTATCGCACGGTCGAGCGAAACCCGAACCAAGACGGCATCAGCCGCCGCATCACCGACCGCGCCGTCGGGTTCATTCAGGAGGCAAAGAGCGAGCCCTACTTCTGCTATATCCCGCATCCCATGCCCCACGTGCCGCTGCACCCCTCGGATGACAAACGGGGCAGGTCGGCGCGGGGGCTCTATGGCGACGTGATGGAGGATCTCGACCAGGAAATCGGGCGCGTGCTGGACGCCGTCCGCCGCAGCCCTCAGGCCAAAAACACGCTCGTGGTGCTCACCAGCGACAACGGGCCATGGATCATCAAGGGGCTGGAGGGCGGCTCCAGCGGGCCATTCCGCGACGGCAAGGGCAGCGTTTGGGAAGGCGGCGTGCGCGT
>JBGSIR010000458.1:0-2049 GCA_041742415.1 Fimbriimonadaceae bacterium
GCGCTCTTGGCCAACGCCTGGGATTCAATTCGAGCGGAAGAAGACATCGCGGAGGCCTGCCGGGCCGGCGTTCAGCTAGCGGTGCGCGGCTATTTCCCCTCCCGCACCAGCCCGACAGAAGGCATCATCGAGCGCGCCATCGCCTATGTGGAGCGCCACAGCTCACAGCCGCTGACCGATGAGATTGTCGCCGACCGGTTTGGCCTCAGCACCAGCCACTTCCGGCACCTTTTTAAGCAGGTCACGCGCCAGCCGTTCCACCGCTACCTTTTGAGTGTGCGATTGGAGAGGGCCCGGGAGGAGCTTCTGAACGGCGAGCAGAAGGTTTCGGCCATTGCCTCGCGGCTTGGCTTTGCCAGCCCGGCGCACTTTTCGCGGGTGTTTGTGCAGAAGTTTGGCGTGACGCCTTCAGCGCTGCGCACCGGCGGCAGGCGCGACTGAGCGGGTCATTTCCACCGGAGCCACCATGCCTCCGGCGCGGTCGATGAACTCGGCTTTGCCGTCTTCACGCAGGGTCAGGCGGATGGGGACGCTGGGCGGCGGGCCGTCCAAAGGCTTGCCCATGATGGTGTCGGGAGTCATCTCCATCTCGCTCGGGCCGGCCGCCTTCCAATAGCCCTTGCGCGGCACGGTGAGGTCGACCAGCTCAAAAACGCCATCGGCCCGCAGCGTCAGAGTCACGCGGCGCAGGTCCTCGGTCACCGGGTTGGCGGGGTCGTCCATAAAGACGTCGGTGCGCCGCCCTTCCCAGGTCCCAATGAGGACATGGGGCGCCCCGCATCCGAGCCCGGCCAGGGCGGCCAAAGCGGCCAACGGTAACATGAATTTCGTGCCGGGAATCACTGCTGACGACTACCTCTCCATGGGAATGACGCAGGCTGAGTATGAGCGATTCGCCGCCATGCTGGGCCGCGAGCCCAATTTGGTCGAGCTCGCCATGTGCGCTGTGATGTGGAGCGAGCACTGCAGCTATAAGCACAGCCGCAACGTCCTCAGCTACTTTTCGGAATACAAAAAGGCGATCGAGGGCGACGGCCTGGAGAACGCCGGCGTCATCGACATCGGCGGCGGCCTGGGCGTGGTGATGAAGATCGAAAGCCACAACCACCCCTCGGCGGTGGAGCCCTACCAAGGCGCGGCCACCGGGGTTGGCGGCATCATCCGCGACATCCTGACGATGGGCGCCCGTCCCATCGCCGCGCTGAATTCTCTGCGCTTTGGGCCGATCCGCGATGGCGAGCATCCGGCCAGCAGCGAGAGCCGTCGCCTGATGGAGGGCGTCGTGGCGGGCATTGCAGGCTATGGCAACTGCGTAGGAGTGCCAACGGTGGGCGGGGAAGTTGACTTTCACTCCCGCTACGCCGGAAACCCGCTGGTGAACGCGATGTGCGTGGGTGTGGTGCGCATGGAGGACATCACGACGGCGGGAGCCGACGGCATCGGCAATCCGGTCATCTACCTCGGGTCGGCCACCGGACGCGACGGCATCCACGGCGCCACCTTTGCCAGTGAGGAGCTGAGCGAGGACGGAGAGGCCAAGCGGCCGAACGTGCAGTTTGGCGACCCCTTTGCCGAAAAGTCGCTCATCGAAGCCACGCTGGAGGCCCTGGCCACCGGCGCCATTCAGTCCATTCAGGACATGGGCGCCGCGGGGCTCACCTGCTCGACCACCGAGATGAGCGCCAAGGGCGGGGTGGGCATGGAGGTGAACCTCGACCTCGTGCCGATGCGCGCGGGCGACATGACCGCCTATGAGCTGATGCTGAGCGAGAGCCAGGAGCGGATGCTGGCCGTGGCCTATGCCGGGCGCGAGCATGAGGTGATTGAAGTTTTTGAAAAGTGGGGTTTGCCCGCCGTCGTTGTGGGCCGGGTGACCGAAGGCGGAATGGTGCGCCTGACCCGGCATGGAGAGCTGGCCGCTGAGGTGCCGGCCCGCGCCTTGGCCGATGATGGCCCGGTCTATTCGCCCGAAGCTGAGCCCCATCCGGCGGCCCTCAAGGCGAAGGAATTTGACTGGCAAAGCCTGCCGGAGGCTGATCTGCGGGCCGC
>JBGSIR010000459.1:0-13493 GCA_041742415.1 Fimbriimonadaceae bacterium
TTTCTTCGGCGCGGCGCGCGGTGGCCTGGCGGATGCGGGCCTGGTTCTCGGCGATGGCCTGGGCCACCAAGCCGAACTCCTCGCCCTTCTTCTTCATCACGGCCTTGTTCCAGAGCCACAGCACCGGGCTGGCGTTGAAGATGGAGCTGTAGGTTCCGATGACGATGCCGACCAGCATGGTGAGAACCATCAGCTTCAGCTCGGGGGTGGGGGTTCCCACGATGAGCAGGACCACCAGAGGCACCACCGCCGTGAACGAGGTGTTGATCGACCGCGCAATGGTCTGCGTGATCGAGCGGTTCACCAGGTTCTCGAAGGTTTCTCCCTTGGCGACCTTCTTGAGGTTTTCGCGGATGCGGTCGAAGATGACGATGGTGTCGTGGACCGAGAAGCCGATGACGGTGAGCATGCCCGTGATAAAGAGCGCGCTGATCTCCCAGCCAAGCAGAATCCCGACAATGCCAGCCGTGCCGATGACCACCACCACGTCGTGCACCAGCGCGACGATGGCGGAAAATCCGAACTTGAGGCCCTGTGCGAAGCCTCCCAGCGCGACGCCGAAGCGAAGCGAGAGGAAGATGATGATGAGCGCCGAGCTGATGAGGACGCTGAGAATTGCGTTCTGCACGGTCTCGGCGGCCACGGTCGGGCCCACGTCATAGAGGCTGGCGTTTTCGGCCGAAAGACCAGCGGCCTCGGCGATGAACTGCGTCGCGGCGGTGGAGCCTTCCGGAATCTGCGGATCGATCGGCGTGGTGATGTAGGCGATGCGCGATCCCTCGACTTCGGCGAACTTCACGTTGGAGCTTTCGACTCCTGCAGCGGCGAGGCCGTCGCGGATGCTCTTGGCCGTCACCTGGGCGTCGCCCACCTTCAGCTCGGCCTCATAGCCTCCGCTGAACTCAACGTTCGGCTTGATGCCGCCGATGACCACAAAGACAAGGCCTGCGGCCATGATGGCGCCGGAGATCATGAAGTAGCGCTTGTAGTGGCCGACGATGTTCATCGGCTTGGCGTCGGCGCCCTGCTCCAGCTTCTCACCGAACCAGGCTCGGTTGAGGGCATAGAACTTGGGGTCGGCGCCAATGCCGGCCTTGGTGAGCGCCATCAGCATCGAGCGGGTGACCGCAAACGCTGTGAAGAAGCTCATGACGACGCCGATGATGAGCGCCGTAGCAAAGCCGCGCACCGCGCCCGAGTTGAAGACGAACAGCACCAGCGAGGTGGCGATGGTGGCCGCGTTGGAGTCGATGATGGCCGACAGGGCTCGCTTGAAGCCGATGTCGATGGCCTTCATCAGGTCCTTTCCGTTGCGGATCTCCTCTTTGATGCGCTCGAAGACGAGGACGTTGGCGTCCACCGCCATGCCGACGCTGAGGATGAGGGCCGCAACCGCCGCGAGGCTGAACGTGGCGTTGATCAGCTTCATCACGGTGACCGTGAAGAGCGCATAGAGCACCATGGTCACCGCGGCAATGATGCCGGGGAAGCTGTAATAAACCAGAAGGAAGATACAGATGAGAACCATGCTGGCGCCCGCCGCAATGATCATCTGATCGAAGGCCGCTGAGCCGATGGTGGGGTCCACCTTTTGGCCGCTGAGCTGGTTGAGGTCAACCGGCAGCGAACCCGCTTTGATCAGCTCGGTGAGCGACTTGACATACTTGGGGTCGAAGTCGCCGTTGATGTAGGCGGTGTCGCTGAGGGTGGTGTTCTCCTGAATAGGAGCGATGTTCAGGACCTTGCCGTCCAGGACGAACGCGATGTTCTCCTGCTGGTTGTAGAACTTGCGGCTGAAGTCCTCCATCTTGCGCGAGCCCTCGCGGCTGAAGAAGAACTGCGGCTGGGTGCGGGAGCCATCGATGAGCGGCTGAGCGTCGGCGACGTCGGAGCCTTCCAGGATCACATCCCAGCCCTCTATCATGCGCTTGTATTCGTCCGCAGCTTTGATGTCCTCTTCGCTGGCGTCATCGCGCGGGCCGACTAGGGGCTTGAGAACCTCGGTCGGCCGGGCGCTTCGCAGGAAGGTGACGGTGGGCACTCCGCCCAGCTCTTCGCTGCCAGACTCAGCCTGATAGCGGCGCTCGCGGCGGGGGGTGGTCACGTTTTTGGCGTGATAGACAATGATGCGAGCCGTGGTGCTGAGGGTGCGCTCGGCCTCCTCACGATCGGTGTAGCCCGGGATCTCGACGATGATCTGGTCGGTTCCCTTCTTGCTCACCGCGCCTTCCACAACACCAAGGGCAGCGCTGACGCGGCCCTCCATGATGCGGACGAGGTCGCTCTGGATCTTCTCGAGCTGGGCGCCTTCCGGCACCGTCTCGGGGTCGATCTGATAGATGAGGCGGACTCCGCCGCGCACATCGAGGCCGTAGGCCGTCTCTTTGGCAGAGAAGGCCCAGATGCTGAGGCCAGTGAGGATGGCGACGATAATGAGAAACAGCGTGCTGCGGGAGGGCAAATCCGGCTCCTGGGCGGCCTGGCGGAACCCGCACAAACCGACGCCGGATTATACCGATGCGGGGGAAGGCGGCAGGGTCTAGCCGGGGAGGCTCCCCTCAAGCTCCTGCCGCAGGCCCCTCGACGCTCCTGATGAATATTCTCAAGGAATTCTGATGAGTTGTGAGGAAATTCAGTCGATTTTTCGGGAGATTGTGAGCAACAATGCATCATCCTTGGCGCTCGGCGGCTGGCTGAGCGGGAGGAACAGGCGCAATATGAACGTGTCTCTCAAGCCTCGCCTTCGACGGGCATTCACTCTCATCGAACTGCTGGTCGTCATCGCAATCATCGCGATTTTGGCGGCCATTCTCTTCCCCGTCTTTGCCCAGGCCAAGGCCGCGGCCAAGAAGACTCAGTCGCTTTCGAACCTGAAGCAGCTTGGAACCGGAGTCCAGATCTATCTCTCGGACTACGACGACTACTTCCCGCTTGGCCTGGTGGCCTCAAACCTCTACGGCGGCTACACCTGGGACTCGTTCCTGCCGGTGCCGAGCAGCAAGTTCACCTATGGCACGAGCGCGGCCGACATCGACCGCAAAAACGCCAACGAATCGAACGCTTGGAACTCGATTCAGCCCTACATCAAGAACACCGAGATGTATGCTGAGCCGGGCCCCACGCGCAACCGCGCGGCTTCGCATTGGTTTATGACCCCCGAGGCAAACCGGGGAGCTGGCGGCGTGAACCTGCCGCGAGGCCTGCCCTTCATCAACTACACCTATAACGGTCTGCTGACCTCTTACTCGGCCAGCGCGGTGGCCAACGTCTCCAAGACTCCCGTGTTCTGGAATGGCCAGGGCAAGCGGGCGGTTTATGGCCACGCCTATGTTTCGCCCAACCTGCTGTGCGACAACCTGGCGGCGCCCTGCACCTATCAGCCGCCGCGAGCAGGCTGCGCCTTTGCGCAGAACGGCCAGCTCTCCTTCTACACCACTCGAACTGAGCGGGGTGGAAGCGACGTGCACAGCGGAGGCATTATCTTCGTGAACACCGACTCCAGCGCCAAGCTGCGCAAGATCGCGGTGCCTGGCTCGACCACGACGGTGCCCACTGCTCCGCAGACTGACCCCCGAGTCGACCCGTTTGCCGCCTATTTCCAGAGCCGACCGGCCGGCCGATGGTATGACCAGTTCTACTGCCACGCCTACATGTTCCGCCCGGACTACGACATGGAGACCAACGAGCCTGCCACCTTCGAAGCAGGCGGCACGGAGGCCCCCTAACCTTGCGAATCCTGCTTGCGCTGATTGTCGGCGCGCCCCTTTCGTTTGGCTGCTCTGACCCTCAGCCGGAGACCCCGACGGTGGAGGGCACGGTGGAGACCGTGGCCCCGCCGGCCGGAGCCCAGTCTCGCGATGAGATGATGGCCGAGGCCCGAGCCGGAGGCTCTGCTGCCGCTGGCCCCGACGGAGCTGCGCCCGGCGACGGGCGATAAGCCAGTGACCCTGCCGAGCCCTTTCATCGGGGCTCGGCACACTCGCCGGCCCTGCATTGGCCCGAAAACGCCCCTGGCTTTCCGAGACTTACACGGCGAGAAACAGTAGAATGCACTGCAATGGCGGAGCGGAAGCTCATTTTGGAGTTCGTCCATGAGGCGGACTATGCGACCCTGAAGGGCTACGAATCTCACGGCGGCTATGAAGGGCTGAAGAAGGCCCTGGGCATGGAGCGCTCGGCGGTGATCGACGAAGTGAAGGCCAGCGGCCTGCGCGGGCGCGGCGGAGCCGGCTTCCCCACCTGGATCAAGTGGAGCGGCATTCCCAAGGAAAAGAGCGGCCCCCACTATCTCATCTGCAACGCCGACGAGGGCGAGCCGGGCACCTTCAAGGACAAGCAGATCATGGAGCAGAACCCCCATGTTCTAGTCGAAGGCATGATCATTGCCGGCTGGGCCACTCAGGCCGATGCGGGCTACATCTACATCCGCGCCGAATTTGCCGACGCCGCCCGGGCCGTGCGCCGGGCCATCGACGAAGCCTATGCCGCCGGGCACCTGGGGCAGAACATTCACGGCTCCGGCTGGGGCATGGACCTTCACATCCACCTTGGCGCCGGCAGCTATGAGTGCGGCGAAGAGACCGCGCTGATGAGCAGCCTGATGGGTGAGCGCGGCATGCCGCGGCTCAAGTTCCCTCACGCCCCCTTCCCCACCGTCAGCGGCGTTTGGGAGCGGCCCACCGTGGTGAACAACGTTGAAAGCTATGCCTGCGCGCCCTACATTCTTCGCAATGGCGGAGAGTGGTACGCCACCCTTGGCGCATCCACCAAAAATTCGCGCGGCACCAAGCTCTTTTCGGTGAGCGGCCACGTGAACAAGCCGGGCAACTACGAGATCGAATTTGGCACAACGCTGGCCGAGCTGCTGGAGATGTCCGGCGGCATGAAGGGCGGCGCCCTGAAGGCCTGCGTTCCGGGCGGCAGCTCGGTGCCCATCATGAACGCCGAACAGGTGAACAAGGCGATCATCGGCTATGAGGAGATGATGGAGGTCGGCTCGATGGTCGGCTCCGGCGGATGCATGTTCCTGAACGAGCACACCTGCATCGTCAGCTTTATCTGGCGCACCGCGCAGTTCTATGCCATGGAGAGCTGCGGCAAATGCACCCCCTGCCGTGAAGGCACGAAGTGGATGCTTCAGGTGCTGGAGCGCATCGTGCGCGGCAACGGCCAGCCGGGAGATGACCAGCTTTTGATGGACATCACCAAGCAGATTGACGGCCGGTCGTTCTGCGGCCTGGGCGATGCGGCGGCTTGGCCGGTTGCGGCCGCGCTTCGCGTGTTCCCCGAAGAGTTCGAGTTCTTCATCAAGAATGGCCGATCCATGGTGGACACCCCCGAAGCCCGCGCCCTCGCCCCCCGCTGGGCTCAGCTCGCGTCGGTTTAGGAGCGGACTTGGGAAAACCGGCGGCCACGATGCCTGGCCGCCGTGATTTCTGACAGATTCGGGCCCGGCATTTGGTATAGTTTCGTCGTCGGGGTTAGGCTCTGAGAGCCCCCCTGAGTAGGACACAAAAGTGAAACGATCCTTCAAGCGTGGAGCTCATTCTGGCTTCACACTCATCGAGCTGTTGGTGGTTATTGCCATCATCGCCATTTTGGCTGCAATTCTCTTTCCGGTCTTCGCTCAGGCAAAGGAAGCAGCCAAAAAGTCGTCTGGGCTCTCGAACGTGAAGCAGCTCGGAACCTCCTTTGCCATTTACACGGCAGACTACGATGACCTTATGCCGCTTGCGTGGGGCTCGCGGCCGAATGGAACCACCTATCACCTGACGGCCACTCCTGCACCCTCGAACGCGCTGCAGGGCCAGTGGGCCGATCCGGCAGTGATCAACGGCGTTAACCACGCCTGGTACATGTCCATTCAGCCTTACCTGAAGAACACGCAGATCCTGTCTTCCCCTGCCCAATCCCGAGCAACTTCAGTGGGCGCCCTCACGCCCAACGTGACGCCCTGGGAAATGGGAATGACGATGAATGGTCTCCTGACCAGCTATTCAACGACCGCAATCACCAACGTAGCGGCTGTCCCGCTGGTTTGGACCGGAACTGGAAACCTGAAAATCGTCGGTCGATCCATCGCTAACCCGACGCTTGACTGCGGCGCTGCCTGGACAGGCCCCTGCCGATTCAATCCGGGCGGCGCTCCCGGCGCGGCTGGTCCCGCCGGCACTTATGGCGCTGTGCTGGGCTTCCAATCCTACAGCTCGTCCTACCGCATTTGGACCCACGGCTCAGGATCTGGTGGTGGCGGCGCGCTGTTCACCTATGCCGACAGCCATGCCAAGTTCCAGAGAGTGGGCGTTGGATCCAGCACTCAGGAAAACATCAACGCTGCGCAGGATCCCTATGGCCGCGTGCTGAATGGAGGCGCTGGCTTCACCTACATCGCCACTAACAATGGCGACTGCCGAAACGTGACGACGGCCAGTCGACAAGGCGGCTTCCGCTATCCTTGCTTCTTCCGGCCCGACCGTCTGGACTAGTCTCGCATGAAGAAACTGTTTCCTCTGATCTTCCTGGCTTTTGGCCTTGGAACAATGGGATGCAGCGGCTCGGAAGAGGCTCCGCCTGATGCTGATCTCGTTGAAGTGTCTGGCGGCGAGAACGGCTCCGAATCTCCTGCGGAGCCGGCTCCCGAAATCAACAACGACCCATAGAGCAAACCCGTCGGCCAGCAGATGACTAAATCTGCTGGCCGCAGCTTTTTCTGCGGCTCTGCTGGAGCGCTGCCAACTCTTTCTTATCAGGCAGTAAACCCATGCCTGCGTGATTTGACACTTTCTTTGGCCTTGATCAGCCCCTTGATTAAAGCCTTGGGACAAGCCTTCCCAGCGAAGATTGTGGCTTGCGATGACACCAATTAAGCCATTTCGAACCACGACAACTTATATCAGCCCGGTTAATTCAACGGCCGCCCGGTGCAGCTTCGTTCTCCACCGAACAGTTTGACCTTGTTGATGACTCATTGAATAACACTGGCGGCGCCCACACAACAGTGCATTGTAAGCCCCGAGACAGTCGGGTATCATGCGCCTCACCATCAGCGCGGCCGTAGCTCAGTGGATAGAGCACTTGCCTCCGGAGCAAGGGGTCGGAGGTTCGAGTCCTCTCGGCCGCGCCAACTATCCTTTCACCCTCAAGAACAAATGGCGCGGATTCGGCCCGCTATGCAGTGACGGCAAGTCCAGCCTATAGAAGCAAAGTTGGCTATTCCCCTGGTTCTAGCACTACTCATTCCGCAAGTTCACAACCGGATCCAAACCGGCGGCGCGGGAGGCGGGGATGACTCCGGCTAGGGCGCCGACGCCGATGCCAACCAGGCCAGCAAGAGCCACCGTTCCAAATGTGAGGTCGGGGCGGAGGACGGTGGTGAGGGTCAGGACATAGTTGACGATGACCGAGAAGACCAGCGCAGCCACGACTCCAGCAAGGCCTGTGAGGCTGGCCTCCCAAAGCACCTGCATAAAGATGTCTTTTCGGCGGGCGCCGAGGGCCATGCGGATGCCGATCTCCTTGCGCCGCTCGTTCACCGACATCATCATCAAAGCCAAAATTCCGATGCCGCCCACAAAGAGCGAGATCGCGGTGAGGCCCACCACAAGGGTGTTGACGATGCCCATGAGGTTGAAGATGAGGCGGAGCAGGTCCTGCTGGGTGAGCACTGAGAACTGGGAGCGGTCGAGCCGCTCGCCGAGCGCCTTTTCGCTGGCTTCGACCAGGCTGGCGGGGTCCACCGAGGGGTCGCTCTGGATCATGAGGCGGTCGATTTGCACGCTGTCGGCGGCCGCCTTGTGGGTTTTGTAGGGCAGATAGGCGACGTTTTGAAAGCTGCCCACGCTGAAGAGGCTCTGCTCCTGGTCTTCGGACTGCAGGACGCCCACGACCTTGAGGTCTTGCCCGTTGATCTGGATGGTCTGACCCAGCGCTTCTTCTTCGCCGAAGAGAGATTTGCGGGCGACGGAGCCGATGATGGCGACTTCGGTGTCGGAGTCGGTGAAGAACCGGCCCTCGGCCAGCTCGGCGTTGTGGATGCCGAACCAGTTGGGGGTGCAGGCGATGATGAAGGGGTACTCCTCCTTCTCACCCGCCTTCACGGCGCCGCCGGCGAAGCTGAGGACGGCCACGGTGCGGACGCCGGGGATCTGGCTGAGCCGGGCGGCGTCCTCTTCTCGGTACCAGCTTTGGCCGCCCATGTTGGGGTTGAAGCCGCTCATCTGCATGTTCACGCGCCCCGGCATGCCGATGAGCACGTTCACACCCAGCCCCTCCACCTGCTTGCTCACGTCCTTTTGCACGCCTTGGCCGATGCTGATCAGGAGCAGGATGGCGGTGGAGGCCACCATGATGCCGAGCGCGGAAAGGAGGGTGCGCTGGGGGCTTTCGCGCAGGCTGCGCAGGGCGGCTTCGAGGCTCACATCTCCGTCCTACGAGCCGCTGTGTCCGAACCGCTAGGCCAGGCCCAATTGACCGTGGAGCTCCAGCACCCGGGGGTCGATGATTAGGTCTTGGGCGCGGAGGGGCGAGGCGAGGCTGACGCCGGCGAGGGTGCGGCAGCGCGAGAGCGCCACATAGAGCTGGCCGTGGGCGAAGGCGCGGGAGCCGAAATCGAGGCGGACGGCGTCGAAGGTGAGCCCCTGCGCCTTGTGCACCGTGAGCGCCCAGGCCAGGCGCATGGGGAGCTGGACGAAGCTGCCGATGACCTCGGCGCCGATGCGGCCGCGCCCGGAATCCCACGTCCAGCGCACCTTCTCCCACTTCACCGACTCCACCCAGTGCGTCTCGCCGCTGTCGAGCTGAACACGGACGGTCTTCTCGCCGAGCTCGGCCACCGTGCCCAGGCTGCCATTCACCCAGTCGGGCGGCTGGCTGCGCACCATCATCACCCGGGCGCCCACCTTTAGGCGGAGCTGGGGGTCGGTCGGGTACTCCTCATAGAAGTCGCCTTCGGTGGCGCCTTTGTAGCTCCGGCCTTCGCCGGGGATCTCGGCCAGGCGGGTGGCGTTCAGGGCGTCGGCGGTGTCGCGGCGAGGCGTGAGGGTGATGAACTTGGCCTCATCAATGCGGGCATGGAGGCGGGTGTTGAAGAGCTCCAGGGCTTCGAGGTCGGCATTGCGGAGCTGATTGAGAGCGTGGAGCATCTCGGGGTCGGTGGCCTGGCGGTGGACCTCGGTGAGCTCGATGACGTCCGGCGGGGCGTCCTTGAGGGCCAGGCAGTCAAAGAAGAAGGGGCTGGCGTAGCGGTCGGCGAGCATCTCCATTTCGGCGCCGCGCTTCACCACGGGCTCCAGCTGGAGAAGGTCGCCAAAGAAGACCACTTTGACCCCGCCAAAGGGCTCGTCGCGCTCGCGGTTTCGGCGCAGGCTGAAGTCGATTCCGTCCAGCAGGTCGGCGCGGACCATGCTGATTTCGTCGATGATAAGCGCCTTGAGGCCCTTCATCAGCCGGGCCTTGGGGTGGCCGCCGCGATAGATTTTGATGATGTCGGGGTCGTTGACCACCGGGCCGGGGCGAATGCCGAAGAAGCTGTGGATGGTCTGGCCGCCGACGTTCATGGCGGCCAGGCCGGTGGGGGCGACCACGGCGCACTCGCCGACCATCTCCACCGCCAGCGCGCGAAGGAGCGTGGACTTCCCTGTTCCGGCTCGGCCGGTGATGAAGAGCCCCCCGTCGGGCACCTCGCGGATCTGCTGGAGCACCTGAATCTGCTCTTCGCTCAGCGGCGGCAGGTCGGCCAGGCTGGGCAGCGCGGCCTCGGTGGGCCGATACGGCGTCGGAGCCTGATCTCGCCTCACGGGTGAGAGGCTACCAGACAGGCGTCTCTTGCTTCGGCCGAGATGCTGAATCAGGGATCATTGTGGGTCCACTAATTGGTTAGTTCATTCACCAAAGGGTTAGTACGTGGTCGGAGAATTTCGAAAACTTTTTCTGATGAGGTATTGCACATACCCCCCCCCACGGTGGTACAAACGAACAGTGAGTCGACGCTCCGCAGTCAGCCTGGTTGAAGTCTTAGTTGTCATCGGTATTATTGCGCTCCTTGCGGTGGCTCTCGGATTCGCACTCAGCGGCCCAGCCAAGACCCAAGCCTATACAACACAGACGATTTCCTCAATGAAGCAGATTGGCGCCGCCATCTCACTGTATCGATCGGATCATGACGGAGCTTTGCCAAGTCGCTGGAAGCACAGCACGATGACTCCATACCTTGGTGGACCTGCAGAGGCGCTCTATTCACCGTTCGGGAAAGATTTGCCAGGAAATTTCCGTGATGGATACTTTGACCGCATGTCCAGAGGGATGAGTGATCAGCGGAAGCCGGTGCTATCCGAGACTGCAGAGAAGTTCAACATCCACCCCTTTGACCCTGATGTGGACCTATGGATTCAGTGCCCGCACATTACTCAGGGAGACATCAAGTGGAGCCCCTTTGGAGAAACAGCGAAACCAATTGGCACCGACAACTTAGGTGTCCAGGCAATGGCCCTCAAGCCCGACCTTTCAGTCAGATTTGCGCCATTTATCAGTTGTTGGGAACTCAGACAACTTCCTGATGAAGCCCCGCTCATTATGCAGATTTCCACCAGCCTCGCCCAATGCGATGGGCACAGAGGAAAGCAATGAAACCACCCTACAGAGACAGGCCTCAGATCTTTAAGGCCCCAATCATCGTCACTGCCACAGCGGCACTCCTCTTTACAGGATGCACGGGCGACCCTACTGAGTGTGTCACAAATGCTGAGGCTATGGCCGTCCTGGCAAGCTTTGGCATTTCTGCAAATTGCACATCTCCTGTCTGTGAGTTCGGAGGATCTGGATTCGCGGGAGATGGCGACGGATTTGTAGCCGTCCATGAAGAAACAATGTACGCGTGCATGTACAGGTCCGTGGATTGTGAGCGGACAGGTGATGAACCCGGACAATGCAACACAATGGGCAGCTTTGTCGTTGAGTACGAGCAATTTGAATGCTACACGAACAATGACCCACTCGGCAACCCGAACGGTGGCCCCACGAACACAAAGAAGTGCCTGATTTCGTACGATGCCGTTCAGTCAACTGGAGCACTCTGCTCAGCACCTGGACCGGTCGCCGATCCAGGTCAGCTCGAGCTCTGCGACGCCGATCCCGAAGGTCCGGGAGAAGGCGAGGGCTAGACCCTCTGACACCGCTGCAAGCACGGTTCCTGCCCAGAATAACCAGGCAGGAACCGTTGCAGGCAAGCTAGAGCGTGCCGCGCAGCTCTTGTTCGCGCTCGATGGCTTCGAAGAGCGCCTTGAAGTTGCCCTTGCCGAAGCTCTTGGCTCCCTTGCGCTCGATGATTTCGTAGAACAAGGTCGGGCGGTCGGTGATGGGTTTGGTGAAGATTTGGAGGAGGTAGCCCTCTTCGTCTCGGTCCACCAGGATGCCCAGGGGCGCCAAGTCTTTGATCTCTTCGTCGATCTTTCCGACGCGCTCTTCGAGGTCGTCGTAGTAGGCGTCGGGAACATAGAGGAAGTCGATGCCGCGCCGCTGGAGCGCCTTCACCGTGTCCATGATGCTCTCGGTGCGGAGCGCCACGTGCTGCACGCCGGCGCCGCCGAAGAACTCAAGATACTCGTCGATCTGGCTCTTCTTTTTGCCGTCGGCGGGCTCGTTGATCGGGAACTTGATGCGCTGGTTGCCGCTGGCCATGACCTTGGACATGAGGGCGGTGTAGTCGGTGCTGATGTCCTTGTCGTCGAAGCTGATGAACAGCTCGAAGCCGAGCACCTGCTCGTACCACTTCACCCACTCGTTCATCTTGCCGAGCTCGACATTGCCGACGCAGTGGTCCACTTCGAGCACGCCAATTGGGTCGCCCTTCACATTGCGGGGGGCGAAGCCGGGCTCCCAGAGGCCGTCGTAGCCGGTGCGGTTGATGAAGCTGTGCAGGGTGTCGCCGTAGGTGTGGATGGCGGCGGTCATCACCTTGCCGCGCTCGTCTTCAAGCAGCGTGGGCTCCTGAGCGGGCCGGGCGCCTCGGGCGATGGCGGCGGCAAAGCTGGCCTCGACGTCGTCGACGGCGAAGGCGATGTCGCGCACAAAATCGCCGTGCTCGGCAATCATCTGGCCCATTTCGGTGCCCGGGCGGATGGGGCTGCTGAAGACGAAGCGGAGGTCGTTCTGCGCGAGCAGATACTCCGCGCAGTCCTTGCATCCGGTCTCCAGGCCGCGATATCCGATGATGTCGAAGCCGAAAATGCTGTGATAGAAATAGGCCGATGCCTTGGCATTCGAGACCACGAATCGCACGTGGTCAACGCCATTGAGGGGAAAGGTGTCCTGCGCCATTGCGTTCTTCCGTTCTTTAGTATGGGGCCTTGGGGGCGGGCTCGGGGGACACTCTTCCCACGCCGCCCCGCGAATGGCCCGGTGAACTTTGGGGAGGAGATTCGTAGTGAGTCTTGGAGGCTTTATGACCACCACCCTACTGATTGCCCTGGCCGCGCTTGCGCCGGCCCAGCGGCCCAACCCGCACGCTGAAATTGAGCAGAAGCTCATCGGACAGACTGTGACCACCCTGGCGCCCGCCGCCACGGACCGCAGTATGCCGACCGTCCTCGTTTACTGGAAGAACCCCTGCCCGCACAACCCCGCGGCAGCCAAGCTCTTCAACGGCGTCGCCGAAGCCTATGCGGGCAAGGTGAAGATGCACGGCATCGTCAACGCCGACGATGCCGGAGCCGTCAAGTTCAAAGAGCAGTTCACCAAGCCCTACTCCGTTCTGGCCGACGCCGACAAGGCGCTCATCAAGAAGTCTGGCTTCACGCGCTCCATCGTCACGGTTGTGGCGAACAAGGAGGGCAAGGTGACGCATGTCTTCGGCGGATATGGCGCGGAGGCTCTGAACGGGCTGAACGCCGCTCTCGCCACGACGCTGGGAATGCAGGCGCCGACCATCGAAGCGCTGGCCGCCGCGCCCCAGCGGATGACCTACGGCTGAAGCTACTAAGGCCTCCCGCTCCCGTGTGGAGCGACCCGACTGGGCTGGATGCAGGGTGCATCCGGCCCTTTTTTATGCCCCAAGGGCGCGGCGCGAACCGGGGAAGGGGCAGCCGTAGAAGGGGCCCTCCTTAGCCCGGGGAGCGCTTCCCTCTTCAGCGGCTTCCAGGGCGAGTCGCAGGAGCTGGCCGGACGGGTTTTGGCAGAAGCGGAACGCGTTCACCCCGCCTCGGTAGAGGATTTCGCCCTGCGGAGTGGCGACCAGGGCGCCGGGAGACGCCCACAGCGCAAGCTCATCGGTGAGACCGGTGCGGACAGCGCCTTTGAGCCCGCGCTCGGCGGCCAGCTTTGCGGGGGTGGCGTCGGGGGTGAGGATCACCCAGTGCGCACGGGGATGCTGCTTCATGAGAGCCTGAAGGTGGGGCTCATCGGCTTGGGTGCAGGGGCAGTCGGGGTTCCAGGCCACAAAGACCGTGGGCTCTTCGGGATGCAGAAGGGCGCGGGCGGAGGCGGGGAGCTGCTCCGGCGCG
>JBGSIR010000460.1:0-3290 GCA_041742415.1 Fimbriimonadaceae bacterium
TTGCCGGCGGCGCTGCGGCCCATCACCATCAGGTCGGGCCGGTGCTCGGCGCGAAGCTCCAGGGCGCGGTCCACCACATCTTCAGCGGCGCAGATTTCCCGGTGGATCAAGCGGCAGCATCCCTCGGCGGCCCGCTCCACCACCGCAAGCCCGCACTTTTCAGACCCCGGATCGATGGCAAGAACCCGCTTGGCGGCCATGCGGCTCATTTGATGACGAACTCCAGCTCAAGACGGTCGGCCGCCCGAGCGGCGTTCTTGCTCACAAACTGCACTCTGGCCTGGCGGGCCTGCGTGCGCAGCTCCTCCACCAGCCTCAGCAGAACCGGCTGAGACAGGGCGCCGAGGCTCACATCTCGACCGGCAGAAGGAATCATGCCGCGCTCGATGGCCGCCGCCTTCAGCTCACGCGAAACAAAGGCGCTCACCGCATCGGCGATCTCACTGTCATTCAGCCGCCCATCAATGCGGGTCTCCGCGATGACCTCGCCGTCGCGGTAGACGATGGGGTTGGGCTGGATGCGGACGACAATCGGCACACCCTCACCCCGGAAAATGTTGACCAGCGCCGAAATGATAAAGACAAGGTCGTCTTGGCCGCCCGAGAGCCCCTGCACCGTTCGGCTGATCTGCTCGGCGGCGGGAATGGTGCGGCCTTGAGCGGGGATGTCGACGAATGAGACCGCCGCCGCCTGCCCGCGCGGAGGCTGTGCGCCTCGACTGAGGGCGAAATCCTCGGCCCGGTCGAGCCCGGCCAGCAGAATCTGCCTCGCTTCGGCGGCGTTCAGCCGGGCCGGAACTGACACGCGGGCCAGCTCATCGCCCAGGTTCAGAATGAGCGGAAGCACGCGGGGCGCCTCGCTTTGCAGCAGGCGGATCTGAGCCGCCTCCAAGCGCAGGTTGGCGGTGTCCAAGTCGCTGCGCACGCTCTCCAGTTCGCGCCGGGCCACGTCGGCCTCCCGCTGGGCCACCGTGAGGTCGGCCTGGGCTCCCTTGAGAGCGGTCTCCTGCAGACTGCGGGCTCCCTCCAAATCCTTGATCGCGCTCTGCAGGCCTTCGATGCTCAGGTTCAGCGCGTCCACCTCTTCCTGGCGGCGGGCCAGGTCGTTGGTCAGCTCCAAGTTGCGGCGCTGGATGGCCTCATTCTCTGATTGAAACTGGGTGTTGTTCGAAGTGAGCTGGTCGCGCTGCGTTTGCAGGGTTTTGAGCTGGGTCTCCAGGGCTCCGATGCTGCTTCGGGTGTCCGCCAGGCTCTTGTTGGCCGAGGCGAGCTGGCCTTGGGTGCGCGTGAGGCCCGACCGGGCTTGAGCGGCGCTTTGCCTCAGGGCACTGGCCTCCTGACGCAGTCGCTGAGCATCCGTCCGCAGCAAGCGGGCCGACGCCTGAAGCTGTCCCTGCGCGGTTTGGAGCTCCGCCCGGCGCTTCTCGGCTTCGGCGAGCTGCTGGGTGGTGGTCTGCAGCTCTTTGCTGCGCTCTTCCAGTTCAGACCGGGCTTCCGCCAGGCCGCTCCGTGCGCCATCCAGCTCTGACTGCACCTGGGAGAACTGCGCCTTAGCCTGCGAGCCCCGCTCGATGAAGTAGCGGACGTTGTCGCTGAGAATGAAGAGCGCCGCCACGCCAACGAGGGTCACCACAAAGCCGAAGAGCGCGGCCAGCACGGCAGCGGTGTGACGCGGGCGCATGCCAAACACCGAGATGCGCCGCTTGCCGATGTGAGTGCCGATGCGGTCGCCCAAAAAGGCGGCCAGCCCAGAAAGAAAGGCCAGAACCAGAACGAAGAAGACGCTTTGGAAATCCCAGTTCATCCCCTATCCATCCTTGCGCCGAATGAGCCAAATCGCCGCCGCCAGCCCGGCAAAGATGGGCAGGAAGCTGGCGAGCCACGGCGAAGTGCGCCCGCCCTGCGCGGCGATCGAAAGCACGTTAGTCAAAAGAGTGTAGAAGAAAATGATAATGACGGAGAGCCAGAATCCTGTGGCTGAGCCGGCCCGCTGACCGCGAATCCCCAGCGGGGCGCCCACCAGGCCAAAGACCAGCGCGGCCAAGGGCAGGGCAATCTTGTTCCAATAGCCAAACCGCAGGTTGGCAATCTGCTTTTCATCGGGGTTCGGCGCCGAGCGAAGCTCCTCGATCTGCTCCTCGATCTCGGTCATGCTGAAGGCGTCCAGGTTCCCCAGCCGCGCCGCCACGAGGTTCTCCGGCGTCACATCAGGGCTCTCGATGCCCTGCGGATAAGCGTCCTGAAAGCGGGCAATGGAGCCTGTGCCCAGATCATAAAGCACCGCCTCGCCCTGGATGCGCCAGCCGAGCTTCATCTTCTCGGTGTCGCCGAGAACTCCGTCTTGAAACCGCATGGAGGCCACCCACATGATGGAGGACGGGCGCTCGGCGGCGTCATAGAACACCATCGTCACGCCGTTCAGCGTGTTTTGGGCGAGGTCAAAGTCCTTGGCCGTGAGGTTCGCTTTGAGGCGGCTATCCTCCATCACCGCCCATGACGCCTCGGTCTGGCGGCCCTTCTCTACAAACCGCTTGAGCGAGTCGCGCAGGCCTTCGGCGCGGTAGGCGGCCGCGGGCACCAGATATTCGCCCATCAGAAATCCTGCGATGGCCACCGCCAGCCCAAAGGCGCCCACGGGCAGCATGATGCGGGCCATCGAGACCCCCGACGCGCGCAGGGCGGTGATCTCGCTGTCCCCGCTCAGCCGGCCAAACGCCAGCAGCGTGCCCAGCAGCATCGCCATTGAAAAGGTCTTGGCCACGACGCCCGGCAGGAGCAGGCCGACGAGCAGAATTGCCTCGCGCCAATCCGCTCCCTGAGAAAGGAAGCGGGTGAATTCATAAAGGAACGAGCCGGCCGTGACCAGCACGGTGAAGACGAGGACGCCGAACACCCAAGGGCCGCGGATTTCCCGCAGCACCAGGCGGTCGATCATGCTCATTCCGCCCCGGGCTCCCCGCCTTCGGCCTGCTCGCGGTCTTGAATCGCCCGATAGCCTTCGCCCAGATAGTGGCGGCGCACCTGTTCGTTGCCGCGAATGTCCTCCTCCGAGCCACTGGCGATGATCTCGCCGCCCACCATGATGTAGTTGCGGTCGGTGATGGTGAGGGTGGCTTCGACGTTGTGGTCGGTGATGAGGATGCCGATGCCGCGCTTGCGCAGGCTGCGGATGATTCCCTGCAGCTCCTCGATGGTCACGGGGTCGATGCCCGTGAAGGGCTCATCCAGCAGGATAAAGCGCGGCTGGGTGGCCAGGGCGCGGGCGATCTCGGCGCGGCGCCGCTCGCCTC
>JBGSIR010000461.1:0-4973 GCA_041742415.1 Fimbriimonadaceae bacterium
GGCACCGACCTGCGCCCCATCGAGCGCGATGGCTGGCTCCTCGCCGCCGACCGCCCCAAGGTCGTTTATCCTGGTTCGCCGGGAGCGGGGGTCATCGTCTCGGCAGGCGCCGCCGCTCCGCCGATGCCCCGCCCGGAAGCCGTGGTGGCGGGCGAGATTTTGGTGAACGGTCCGCGCATTTCACTGGCGGAGGTGCTTGGCATTGATTCAGACGCCGCCGCCAAGGTGGACCTCGGTCCGGCTGCGGCCCCAGGCGCTTCTCGACAGATCTCCCGATCGGCCATTCAAAGTCAAATCCGCTCCCTCGGCCTCAGCGCTTCTGCGCCGGAGTCCGTTCGCGTGGTCACTCGGCACCAGGCCGTTCCTCACGAAAGATTTGTGCAGGATGCGGTCAAAAAGTTGACTGAAACAGGCTTGAACGGCCAAATCAGCTCCAGCGCAGAGCCCGACATGCTGGCCCCGGTGGGCGAGCTGGAGCTTCGCGTCTCCTCTCTCCGCATGACTGGGCGCACGGCCACGATTGACGTGGAAGTGTGGGTGGACAAGGTCAAATTCAACGCCCGCTCGATCAAGTTTGAGACCACTTCCTCCACAGATGCCTTCAAGTCTGGCCAGCAGGTGCGGGTGATTCTCCGCGCGGCGGGAGCCACGGTTGAAGTGCAGGCCCGCATTCGAACCATTGACCGGGAGCGCGGCCTCATCACCGTCGCCACCGACTCGGGCGCCGTCCTCACCGGCACGCCCACCGATTCCGGCGCCATCGAGGTGACCGTCTCATGAAAAAGATTTTCGTGCTTCTCGCCGCCGCCGCGCTCATTGCCCCGGCGCAGGCTCAAACCGACCCCAAAGCAGCCTCCGGCTCGCTCTATTCGGGCGGCATCAGCAACCCGCTCACCGACCGCACCGCCCGCCGTCTCGGCGACCTGGTGACGATCTTGGTGGACGAGCAGACCGTCGCGACCTTCGCGGCCAGCACGGCCGCCGACAAAGCCGACAGCTCCTCCATCAACCTCAAAACCTTCATTGGGTTTGTGGATGACCTCTTCAAGCCGCTGGTGAATGGCAACTCCGCCAGCAGCACGGTCAGCGGCTCCGGCTCGACTTCGCAGAACTCGCGCCTCACCGCCCGCCTCACCGCCAAGGTGACCGAAGTCGACCCTTCGGGCAACTTGCGCATCGAAGGCCGGCGGACTTTGGTGACCAACAAGGAGACCCAAACCCTCGTCCTGCGCGGGCTGATTCGCCCGATGGACGTCTCCACCGCTAACACCATCGCCAGCGCCCTCATCGGCGAAGCCGAGATTCGCGTGGAAGGCGTGGGGATGATCCAAGAGCGCCAGCGCAAAGGAATCTTGACGCAGATTCTGGACTGGATTTTTTAAGGATTGACCATGAAAACCTGCATCTTTCTGTCTGCACTGCTTCCGGCAATCGCCTGGAGCCAAAACCCGCTTCCGCTGGACGATGCCTCGCGCATGGCCAACGAGGGCGTGGTGGTGCGGCTGGCCGACATCGGCGGGTTTCGCGGCGCCCAGGGCAACGTCATCATGGGTTACGGCCTTGTGGTGGGCCTGGATGGCACCGGGGATTCCCGCTCCACTCCCTTCACCCCGAAGCTGATGGCCAATGCCCTCAGCCGCTGGGGAACGATGGTGGACCCCGACGACTTCAAGGCGAAGAACATCGCCACCGTCGCCATCACCTGCACCCTGCCCGCCTTTGGCGCGCCGGGCCGCAAGGTGGATATCACCGTGCAGAGCATCGGCGACGCCAAAACGCTCCAGGGCGGATTCCTCCTCCCGAGCCCGCTTGGCCCGGTGACTAAGCCGGATGAAGCCTATGTCCTGGCCTCAGGTCCGATCTCGATCGGCGGCTTCAGCGCAGGTGGAAGCGGCTCAAGCGTGCAGAAGAACCACCAAAACGTGGGCCGCGTGCCCAATGGCGGCGACATTTTGAAGACCGTGCAGACGCAGTTCGTCTTCGAGGGTCGCACGCTCTTCTTTGACCTTGATCAGCCGGATTTTTCGACCGCGCAGAGCGCCGCCGAGGCGGTTTCGACTCTTCTTACCGGCTTTTCCGCTACGGCTCTGGACGCCGCCACGATCCGCATCACGCTCCCTGAGGGCATGGATCCGGTCTCGGCGGTCAGCCAAATCGAGGGCGTCGAGGCGCTGGCCCGGCTCCCCGCCAGTGTGGTCATCAACGAGCGCACGGGCACGCTTGTCATCGGCGGCAACGTGAAGCTCGGCCCGGCGGTCATCGCCCATGGCTCGCTGCGGGTGGAGATCATCACCGATCCGGTCATCAGCCAGCCCCTGCCGCTGAGCCAGGGCCAGACGACGACGGCCACCGTCGCCACCGTCAAGGCTGATGAGGAGCGCCCGCAGGTGGGCCTCACGCCCGGCATCACAACGCTCAACGACTTGGCGCGCCTGCTGCAGACCCTCAAGGTTTCGGCCCGCGACATGATCGCCATCTTCCAGGCCCTGGCCGAACAGGGCGCGCTCAAGGCGAGGATTCAGATTCAATGAGCAGCGGCATCTCACCCATCAGCGCCGCCCGCCAAGGGCTCCGCTTCGACCTCAAGAAGTCGCTGGAGGACCGCCTCCAGGGTCAGCTCGGGGACCGCTTCAAAGCCAACCCACAGGCCTTTGAGAAAATCCTCAACGAAGCCGGAAAGATCGACCTCGGCAAGCTTGACCCCAAAGACCTGAAGGACTTGGAAAAGCTCCAGCAGGCCAGCGAAGGGCTGGAGGCGATCTTTATCAAGGACATCCTAGGCCGCATGCGCCGCTCGGGCTTTGGCGAAAAGCCGAGCCCGATGGAAGAGCAGATCAAGGACTGGATGGATTCCACCATGGCGGAAACCGCCTCGCAAAGCCCCGCCGGCATGGGGCTCGCCAAAACCATTTTTCTCGATTCGGCCCAAAGGGTCGTTAACCAGGCGGCCTCCGGGCTGCCCCAAGCAACCAAGGAGAACCATGTCTAAACAGACCAAGGAACTGGAGAGGCTCTGGTGGGATTGGCTCGGCACGTCCGAGCGCCTGCTGCGATCCCTTCACGAACAGACCGCGGCGCTCACGCTTCGCCGAAGCGAGCGCGTGGCGGAGATCCAGCCTGAGCTGGACCAAATGATGGGACGCATGCGCGACATCGACGACAAGGCGGCCGCCTGCGCCCGCCGGCTGGCCGAAGAGCTGGGCTGTGAGCCCTCCCTTCGAAGCCTGGTGCAGGTTCTTTCTAAGGCCGAAGCTGAGTCGCTGCAGAGCGTCGCCAACCGCGTGATCATTGCGGGGCGAAACGTGCAGACGGTGGTGGCCAAGAACCAGGCGCTCATCCAGCAGGAGCTGGAGACCCTGGAGGGAACTGCGGCGCTGGTGGCCAAAGAGGCCGCCGAGAGCGAGGCCGAATATGGCCGCCGCAAGCCGAGCCCGCACACGGCGATGCTGGTGAATCAGGCGGTTTAGGAGCAGAGCCATGCCCAGCCAATTTCACGGCATTCACACTCTGAGCTCGGCCCTGCGCACGTTCCAGCGTTCGCTGGATGTGACCGGCCAGAACATCGCGAATGTCAACACCCGGGGCTATGCCCGCCAGCGCGTGGAGCTGAAAAGCCTGCCGAGCATCGACTTTTACAGCGGTCAGTGGCGCCAGCTTGGCTCGGGAGTCACCATCTCGGCGATTTCCAGCGCTCGCGACACGATTTTGGACGGCCAGATGGGCTCGGCGCTCAGTCGGTCTTCCAAGAACGCGACCCTTGCCGACGGGCTGAAGCAGATCGACGCGATCTACGGCGAGCCCAGCGACACCGGGCTCTCTGCCGGATTAGGGCGGCTGTTTGACGCCTGGTCGAACCTGGCGGCAAACCCGGCCGAGCCCGCGTGGAAGCGCGAGGTGCAGGAGGCGGGCGCCCAGGCGGCGGGTCAGTTCAACCAGCTTGCCGAAGGCCTGACGGTGCAGAGCCAAATCACCGCCGAAGCGATGAAGCTCGGAGTGGCCCGGCTCAACCAGCTTGCCGACGAAGTGGCGCGCCTGAATGGCGAAATCCGCCAGGCCCAAGCCGTGGGCGGCTCGCCCAACGAGCTCATCAACAGCCGCCAGGCTGCTTTGGAGGAGATGGCTTCGGTGGGCGGAGTCTCGTGGCGGTCAGACGCCTACGGCATGGTCACGGTCTATTCCGGCCCGAATGTGGTTTTGCAGGGCGAAAGCGCCCAACAGTTTGAGTTCGACGGAAGCCAGTTCAGCGTTGCCGGTCGGCCCTTGGCGTCGATGGGCGGCGAACTGGGCGGGCTCAAGGATCTTTCGCAGCGGCTGGATGGGCAGATGGGACAGCTTGACCGCCTGGCCAACGAGCTGCGCGACCGCATGAACGGCCTTCATGCCACCGGCCCGCAGGGCAACAGCTTCTTTGACCCCAATGCCGATGGCGCCGTCGGGCTCCGGCTCAGCGCCGAAGTGGCCGCCGATCCGGCCGCGATTGATGCGGGAACCGAGGACAAAACCGGCGACGGAAGCTTGGCGCAGGCTTTGGCCGACCTTCGAGAGCAGAACCTGGCCGGGCTGAATGGCCGCACCCTTGAGGGCTATTACCGCGAGGCGGTGATTGATCTGGCGGCTCAGGCGGAATCGGCGCAGGCTCAGGCCGACATCGCCGAAGCACAGACGGCCCAAATCGAGAACCGCCGATCGGAGACGATGGGCGTGAACCTCGACGAGGAGATGGCCGAGATGGTGAAGCTCCAGCGCACCTATCAGGCCGCCGCCCGCGCGCTCAGCACAATGGATCAAATCACCGAAGAATTGCTGGGAATCGTCCGATAATCAAAAATGGAGGCGGACTGACGCATGAGGATTGGAACAAACCAGCAGTTTCAGGGCTTTTCGGCCCGAATTGCCAGCGCGCAAACCCGCATGGAGGAGGCGCGGGAGAAGGCCATCACGGGCCAGCGTTTCACGCGGGCCGCGCAGGACCC
>JBGSIR010000462.1:0-10913 GCA_041742415.1 Fimbriimonadaceae bacterium
CCTCCGCCCATCAGCCACGGCTCCGCGGCGCGGATGGCGTCGCCGAGATGGAAGCCGGGAATTGACCGGGCCGAGCCCTTGGCCGTTCCATTTTCCAAAACCGAAAGAACGATCGCGGGCCGGTGGAAGGCCTCTTTGATTTTGCCCGCCACAACGCCAATCACCCCTTCGTGCCAGCCTTCGCCCATCACCACGATCACGCGGTCGGTTTCGGCGCGGGCTTCGGCCTCCTCCATCGCCTCCTCCATAACGCGGTCCTGAATAGCGCGGCGCTCGGTGTTGAGCTTGTCCAGGCTGGCGGCCAGGCTGGCGGCTTCGGCGCGGTCCTCCGAGATGAGCAGCGTCAGGGCATGGGCGGCGTCTCCGATGCGGCCGACCGCGTTGATGCGCGGCCCGACTTGGAATCCGATGGAGGTGGAGTCAATATGCTCGCGCGGCCCCCACTTTTTGCTCACCTTGAGCAGCTCGATGAGGCCGAGCTTTTTGGTTTCGGGCATGCGAGCCAGGCCCCGGGCCGCAATGATGCGGTTTTCCCCGAGCAGGGGCATCACGTCGGCGATGGTGCCGATTCCCGCGAGATCGACGAAGGCATCGCGCACGCGGTTCAGATCGTGCCCGAGCTCGCGGCCCAGGCCGGCGCAGAGCTGCCAGGCGACTCCGGCGCCGCAGAGATCCTCGAAAGGGTAGATGGAGTCGGCGCGGTGGGGGTTGACGACGGCGTCGGCGTCGGGCAGGGAATCCTTGGGCAGGTGGTGGTCGGTGACGACAGAGCGCATTCCCGCGGCGCGCACCGCCGCCATTTGCTCATGGGCCGACACGCCGCAGTCGCAGGTGAGGAAAAGGGCCGCCCCCGCGTCCTTGGCGTCGCGCACGGCTTCGTCGTGGACTCCATAGCCCCGCTTGATGCGGTGGGGGACGTAGGCGGTGACATTGAACCCGGCTTTGCGAAGGAAGCGAGTGAGGATGGCGGTGCTGGTGATGCCGTCGGCGTCGTAGTCGCCGTGCACAAACACCATGCCGCCCTCCTCGCGGGTCTGCATCAGCGCTTTGATGGCGGAGCCGTAGTCGGGCAGTCGGGAGGGGTCGGCGAGGCCTTCGTAGGTTGGGTTGAGAAACTCCTGCACCTGGCCCTGCAGTCCCCGAGCGGCCAGGACAGCGGCAAGAAGAGGCCCTACGCCATGCTCGCGGCGCAGAGCCTCTTCAGCCTGGGCATCGCGGGAGCCGGTCTGCCAGTGGGCTGGAACGAGGGCGGATCGGCTCATCGGCGATGAGAGGACGTCTGAGGCCGCAGGCGGGCCTCAGACTTTTTCGACCTGAGTGAATTCCAGCTCGACAGGGGTGTCGCGGCCAAACATGTTGATTTGGACGGTGATGCGCTCGCGGTCGGAATTTACTTCCTGAATGCGTCCGGTGAAGTCGCTGAAGGGGCCCTCGATGACGCGGACGGTGTCATTCACGGCAAACGCAATCTTCGGCGCCTCTTCGCTGGCTTCCAGGTTCTTCTTGATGCGCTCGACGTCGCGCTCTTCCAGCGGAACGGGCTTGTTGCCGCTTTGAACGAATCCGGTGACGCCGCTCGTGCTCTTGATGAGCTTGAAGACGTCGTCGTTCAGGTTCATCAGAACGAGAATGTAGCCAGGGAAGACCTTCTTTTTGATGAGCATGCGCTTGCCGGCGCGGGTGGTCATCTCCTGCTCGGTGGGAATGAGGATGTCGTGGATGTCCCAACCCCAAAGGTGAGCGGCTTCGGCGCGGCGCTTGAGCAGCTCAGAGACTTTGTTCTCGTGGCCCGAGATGGTGTGGATGGCGTACCAGGAGCGAGCCATGAATCAGGCAGCCCCCCAAAGCAGGTTTCCGAGGAACTCCATGCCCAGGCCGACCACAAAGAGGAACACCGTGATCATGAGGCAGAGGGCGATGACCACGCCGGTCATGCGAGTGGCGTCCTTTTGGGTGGGCCAAGTCACGTGCTTCATCTCTCGGGTGACATCCTTGAGGAGCGCGGCGGGCGACTTGACTTTGCGAATCGCCGTCCGGGGGGTCTTGGTTTCGGGCGTGGAAGCCATGGAGATGCTCGGGCCGCCCAAGCTTCCAGGGGTGGCTGATGAGCTTGAAACGGCCCGTCATGTTACCATGTGGGCTTGCAAGGGCCTATTTCGAGATCTTAAGAATTTCGTACTGGAGGCGGCCTGCGGGGGCCTCAAAGCTGACAACTTCGCCGGGCTTGGAGCCCATCAGCGCCTGGCCCATGGGGCTCTCAGAGCTGATCAGGTCGTCATCTGGGTTGGCTTCGACGGCGTGAACGATGCGGATGGTGAAATCGATGCCTCGCTCGTCGTCCTTCACATGCACTCTGCTGCCGAGTCCCACTCGGTCTGTAGGCACATCGTCCTCATTGAGGATTTCGGCGCCGGAGAGAATGGCCTTGAGCTCCGCAATGCGGTTTTCAACAATGGCCTGTTCCTGCTTCACCTCGTCCAGCTCGCTGTTGTCTTCGCTGAACTCGCCGTGGTCTTTGCTTTCGCGGATGCGCTCGGCGATGTCGCGCCGCTTTTCCACCTGCAGCACCTGCAGTTCGGCCTTGAGGAGCGCGTGGCCATGCGCCGTGAGGAGGAACGTCACCCCATCTGCGGCGTCGGTGGTGGAGTCCTTGATGTCTTCAAATGCGTCGGGCATGTGTCTTGGGGGGCGGGGAGGGGCAAGAATGAGCGTGCGGGCTCACACCATGAAGCGGCCAACGATACCCGTCTTCTTGGTGTTTTCGCGGGTTTCTGCAGGGCCATTCTTTGATTCTGGCTGTATGCTGGGCGTTGTGCGCCCACTTTTTCCGGCAATGGCTGTGCTCTGCGCGGCTGCCTCGTCTGCCCAAACGCTGAATGTGGACGATTGGAACACCTACCCCCGCCCCGACCTGACGGTGGTGGTGAGCGAGCATTCCCTGGGTCCGGATTTGGTGGAGATTTCACTGCTCGACAGCGCCTATCCGCAGGAGGAGCTGCGCCGGCGGATCGAAAATCTGTGCGCCGCCACCGGCGAGCCCGCCCGCGGCCTGGCGGTGCAGCAGGTTCGGCTGGGCAGCCGGAGCAATCGGGCGCTGCTGAAGGCCTCCTTCGCCACGAACCACATCATCCGGGGAGACCAGGGCCTCATTGACCTCAACCCGATTTTGAAGGCCTTCACCGGACCGTCGCCCGATGGGCAGTCCACCCGGAGCATCATTCTCACGATTTCGGGAATTGCGCCCAACGAGCGGATTGTTCGACGAATCGACAGCGAGCATCTTGCCCTCAGCGGTCGCCAGGTGGGTCAGCTGGAGGCCGTGGAGTACCGCGCCTTTATCAAGACCTCGGACCCCAACATGATCAATGTGCCGGTGGATGCCTCGCTCCCCTTGGCGTCCACCAGAGAGCCCGCGGCGGCGGAAGCGCCCGAGCGGGCCATGTGGATTGCCGTTGTCTTGGCGATCCTCTCATGCGCGGCGCTCGGGGCATTGGTATACTCGTTCGTCGGTCGTGTCCGGTCTAAGTCCGGCGCGCGCCAAGCCCCCGAAAAGGGAAGGAAGTGACCATGCCTCAAGGAAATGAACTCACGCTCCAGGCGCTTGTTAGCACCTGTTTTGACATTGGCGCCTCCGACCTCTTTTTGAAAGTCGGAACCCGCCCGCGCGTGAAGCTGAACGGCTACGTGAACGACCTTCCGGGCGAGTATCCGGAGCTGACCGAAGAAGACATCAATCGCATGCTCGCTGAGGAGATGACTGAGAAGCAGTGGAACCGGTATCAAGACAGCTTCGAATATGACCTTTCGTTCCGCGTGCCGGGCAAGTGCCGTGTTCGATGCAACGCCTACCGGCAGCGCGGCGGCCCGGCCAGCGTCATGCGCATCGTTCCCACCCGCATCCGCACGCTGGAGGAGCTGGGAATGCCGTCGAGCCTTTCGGAGCAGACCAAGCACCGTCAAGGCCTAGTTTTGGTGACAGGCCCGACGGGAAGCGGGAAGACGACCACGCTTGCGGCGCTGATCGATATCATTAACCAGAGCAAGCAGTGCCACATCGTCACGATCGAAGACCCGCTGGAAGTGGAGCACGTCGATAAGCAGGCCTATGTGAGCCAGCGCGAGGTGGGCATCGACACCGAAGACTTTATGCCGGCCATGCGCGCCGTGGTGCGCGAAGCGCCGGACGTGATTCTGATTGGTGAAATGCGCGACCAGGTGACGATGAACACGGCCCTGCAGGCCGGTGAAACGGGCCACCTCGTCTTCAGCACGGTTCACACCAGCTCGGCGTATGAGACGCTCGACCGCGTTGTGAACATGTTCCCGCCGCACGAAAAGCATCACCTTTGCCAGCGGCTGTCGAACTCTTTGCGGGCGGTTGTCGCCCAAAAGCTCATCCCTCGCGCCGATGGTCAAGGCCGCGTGGTGTGCCCCGAGATCCTCGTGTGCACGCCCACGGTTTCGAAGGCGATTGAGGACGGCGCCTTTGGCGACCTTTATCACCACATGAACGAGGGAGCCTACTGGGGAATGCAGACGATGAATCAAGCGCTGGTGCGGTACGTTAAGGCTGGCATTATCACCGAGGAGATGGCTGTGCAAAACGCAGGCATCGTGTCTGAGCTCAAGCAGATGCTTCGGCGCTGATCCATTAAAGTCATGGCGGAGAATCTCGAACTGCTCCACCGCCTGCTGCATGAGGTGGTGGAGCTGGATGCAAGCGACCTTCACTTGAAGGCAGATAACAAGCCCATCATGCGGGTGCGCGGAGCCTTGGGCCGACGCGATTACTCGGTGATTCCGGCTGATGAGCTGCAGGACACCCTGCTGGCTTTGCTGACCCCCGAGCGCAAGGCGCGACTGGAGAACGAGCGCGAGCTTGACTTGAGCTACGCTGTGCCGGGCCTTGCTCGATTCCGCGTGAACATGTTCTTCCAGCGCGGCAAAGTCGGCGCGGTTTTCCGCCTGATTCCCTTCAACATTAAGTCGATTGATGAGCTTGGGCTGCCGTCGATCACCAAGCGGCTGGCGCTGGCTCCGCGCGGCTTGGTCCTCGTCACCGGCCCCACGGGCTCGGGCAAGTCAACTTCGCTGGCGGCGATGATTGACTATATCAACGAAAACACCAGCCGCCACATCATGACCATCGAAGACCCGATCGAGTACGTGCATCGGGACAAAAGCTGCATCGTCAACCAGCGTGAGCTGGGCACCGACACGCACTCCTTCAGCGAGGCCCTGCGCCACGTGATGAGGCAGAACCCCGACGTGATTCTCATCGGTGAGATGCGCGACTTGGAGACCATTCAGCTCGCCATCACCGCCGCCGAGACAGGCCACTTGGTGTTTGCGACCCTGCACACGGTGGATGCCGCGCAGACCATGGACCGCATCGTGGACGTTTTTGACCCCGATCAGCAGCCCCAGATTCGCACTCAGCTCGCCACGACCCTGCAGGCGGTGATCTCGCAGACCCTGCTGCCCACGGCCGATGGGCCGGGACGCATCGCCGCGTTTGAGGTCATGGTCGCCACCCCCGCCATCCGCACCCTCATCCGCGACGGAAAAACCCATGCGATGTACATGGACATCCAGACGGGCGCCGCGCACGGCATGCAGACGCTGGACGGCCATCTGATTCATCTTTTGAGCACCGGCAAGATCGACTTCGAGCACGCCTTCAGCAAGGCCTCGAATGCCCTGGACTTCCAGCGGCGCTCCCTCAAGCTGGGCCTCATCACGGAGGAAGACATTGTTGCGCGTTGATGAGCTCCTGAAGCGTTGTGTGATGATGGGGGGCAGCGACCTCCATCTGAAAACAGACACCGGCATTGTCTATGTCCGAGTCTTTGGCGACTTGGTTCGGCTTGAGGATGTGCCGATCTATACCGCCGAGGACTTTGAAGCGGGCATGCGGGACTTGATCAAGCCTGAGCAGTTCCAGAAGTTTCTCGACAAGCTGGAGCTGGACTTCGCGGTTCAAATCCCCGATGTGGCGCGGTTTCGCGGCAACCTCTTTCAGCAGAGGGGATGCCTGCAGGCCATCTTCAGGGTGATCCCGCTGGAGGTCTCCACCATGGAGCAGCTCGACCTTCCTAAGCTGGCCTTCGACCTCGTCGACCGACCACGCGGATTGGTGCTTGTCACCGGACCGGCGGGAAGCGGCAAATCCACGACCCTGGCGGCGATGATTGACCATATCAATCGGTCAAACCCCTGCCACATCGTCACGGTGGAAGATCCGATTGAGTTTGTTCACGACGATCATGTGGCGCTCATCAACCAGCGCGAGCTGGGCGAGGACACCCTCTCATTCAGCAATGCGCTGAAATACGTGCTGCGCCAGGACCCCGACGTGATTTTGGTCGGTGAAATGCGCGACGTGGAGACGATTCACCTTGCCATCACTGCGGCGGAGACCGGGCACCTCGTCTTCGGCACCCTGCACACGGTGGACGCCTTGCAGACAGTGGACCGCATCGTCGACGTTTTCCCCCAGCGCCAGCAGCAGCAGGTTCGCATGCAGCTTTCGGTGAACCTGCTGGGCGTCATCAGTCAAACGCTGGTCAAGCGAAAGAGCGGCCGGGGAAGGGTAGCGGCCTTTGAGGTGCTGAATGCGACGGCGGCCGTGAGGAACCTGATCCGGGAGAACAAGACCTACCAGATCAGCTCGATCATGCAGACGGGCGCCAAGCAGAAGATGAACACGCTGGACCAGAGCTTTGCCCGCCTGGTCGAGAGCGGCCTCATCGCCGTGGAAGATGCTCAGAAGCGGGCCAAAGACCCTCAGGAATTCCTGCGACTCTTGAACGCGGGCACCCGAGGCATCAGCAGCACCGACAGCCTGCCGCAGGACGACCCCACTCTGCGCCAAGCCAGCCAGGCCAAGGGTGTGCCTGGGCAGCCGTGGCGCAAAGCCATCCAGCGTGAGCCGGAGCTGAAGGACACCTCCTCGGACAAGTGAGCGGGCCCGACGGGGAGTTCTTTCAAGAAAACGAGCGCTTGGCCCGGCAGGACCAAGGTCCGCGCGTGGCAAGGATTGGCCCGCTGGAGTGCGCCGGCGGATCGATTGCGGACGCAGAGGTTGCCTATGAGGCTTGGGGGCCGCTGAATGCGGACCGGAGCAACGCGGTTCTTGTCTGTCATGCACTGAGTGGAGACTCCAATGCCGCCGGATGGTGGAGCCGCCTGATTGGGCCGGGCAAGGCGATTGACACCGAGCGGTGGCATGTGATTGGAACCAACGTTCTGGGCGGATGCCAGGGGTCGACAGGGCCCGGCAGCCTGGATGCCGATGGCCAGCGGTTGGGGAGCAGATTTCCGGAGATTTCCGTCGCCGACATGGTTGAGGCGCAGGCGCGGCTCTGTGACCAGCTCTGCATTCAGCGGCTGGCGATGGTGATAGGCGGGAGCATGGGGGGCATGCAGGCGCTGGAGTGGGCCGCCTCTCGCCCCGACCGTGTGGCCCGGTGTGCGGTCTCGGCAAGCTGCGCGGCCCATTCGGCCATGCAGATCGGCTTCAACGAAACCGCCCGTCAGGCCATCCTGCGTGACCCCAAGTGGAGCGGCGGCGACTATTCGGCCACCGATCCTCCTGTCCAGGGCCTCGCCGTGGCGCGGATGCTGGGGCACTTGAGCTATCTCAGCGAAGCCGCATTTGAATCAAAATTCGGGCGCGAGGTGACTCCCGACGAGATTTGGAGCCAAGGCGAAGGTCCGCGCTTTCAGGTGGAGAGCTATCTCCGCTACCAGGCGGAAAAGTTTACAAAGCGCTTCGATGCGGGTTCTTTGGTGGCCTTGACTCGGGCGATTGACGCCTATGATCTGAGAGCGCTGGCCGCAGGGCCGGAGTATCTCTTCCTGAGTTGGAGCTCGGATTGGCTCTATCCGCCATCCCAGAGCGAGCGTCTTTTGCAGATGGCCGAACAAGCCGGGGCGAGGGCCAGCTATGCGGCCATCCAGGCGCCGTTTGGCCACGACAGCTTCCTGCTGGATGACCAAGAGCAGGCAGCGACCGTGGCCCGGCTCCTTGGCTCCGGGGCGCGTTAGCCCCACTCAGTGTCAGCCAGATCGGCTCGCCCGGGCGCAATAGGCGCGAGGAGAGCCAACGCCGAGGCTCCGGCGCCTTATGGTGAAGTTGGAGATATGTGATCAACACCCCCGCACGGCAGATGGTTTGGCTCGTAGAGCACCCAGCCGAAGAAGCTGCCGACATTCGCCGGTCTCTTGAGCGCTGCAATGTGGCGTCGGAGGAGTGGCGCGTCGTCTCGGCTGAGGCGGCGCTGGGCGAAGGCCTGCGGGAGCCGGATCTGATCTTGGTGGCCTGGGCCGGACATTCCGGGCAGGACGACTTTGTGGCCAAACTTCGCGAGCGCCATGGGTTCGTTCATCCGCCGATTGTCTGCCTGGGCGGGGAAGAAGATGAGGCGGAGGCCGCGGCGCTTCGCCGGGCGGGCGCAAACAGCGCCGTAGCACTGCCCGCGCACCCCCAGCACCGCCAGGAAGCGATGCTCGATCTGCTCATCTACTGGCTTCTTTTGGAGGGTCACACCGAAGTGGTCCCGCCGAAGGTCTTGCCGCTCCTTGACGGGGGCGGACCGCCCGTGCCATAGTCTTTTCTCGTCGCGCGGGCGTAGCTCAGTGGTTAGAGCGCCGGCCTGTCACGCCGGAGGCCGCGGGTTCAAGTCCCGTCGTCCGCGCCAGACGCCTCAGGGCGCCACTGTAGCTCAGTTGGTAGAGCATAGCACTGAAAATGCTAGGGTCGCCGGTTCAAGTCCGGCCGGTGGCACCACCCCTTTTCCCGCCTTTTTGGGCCTTACGGCACGGATGTTTTCCTGCCTCCAAACCGCCGCCAGGCATAATAGACAACTGCATTCATGGCCAACCTCAAGAGCTCCAAGAAGGACGTGCGCCGCATCGCCAAAAAGCGCGTCGCAAACCAGGAAGTCCGTACCTCGCTGAAAACCTACGTCAAGCGGGTCCGCCAGGCGATGGATTCTGGCGACGTGGAAACCATGCATGCGGCGGTTCGCCGAATGGACCGCGCCTTCGACAAGGCAGTTCAGCGCGGCATTGTCCACAAGAACCAGGCTGCCCGACGAAAGTCGCGCGTGGCTAAGGCCGCTGCGGCCGCCAGCGCCAAGTCCGAGTAGTCTTGAGGGGCTGTGCCAGCCCCTCTCCTTGATCTCTCCCCCGAGCAGTACGGCCTCAGCGAGAGTCTCTGCGGCGATATTCGCCTCATCGACACCATTCTGGGCCGGGTCGTTCTTGAGCAGGAAGGGGAGCACCTGGTGGAGATCTGCCGAGTCTGGCAGCGCGATGAGGGCCCCGTCTCTGGCCTCATCGAAAGGATTCCCGCTTTGGGCGTCCCCGACGTTGCCGCAAAGGCAGCCCGCGCGCTCACTGTGCTCTTTCAGCTCATCAATATTGCCGAGCAGAAGGATATTGTCCGCGTCAACCGCCTTCGCCGCCCCCGCAGAGAGTCGATTCGCGAGGCGCTGAGGGAAGCCCGAGAGCTGGGCATGGGCGATGCGGCCCTTTCTGAAATCCTCGGCCAAGTCCGCATTGAGCCGACTCTGACGGCCCACCCCACCGAGGCGAAGCGCCGGGAAGTGTTGGACCGACTGCACGACATTGCCCTGGCGCTGGGCCGGATTGGCCAAGCTGAGGCGCCCCAAGGGCTCGACCAGCCGCTGGACCTGGAAGGCCTGCCTGAAGCAGACCTTTACCGCTCCCTCACTTTGCTTTGGCAGACGCCGGAAGTCGCGCGGACTAAGCTGACCGTGGGCGAAGAGGCAGCCAATGTGCGCCACTTTTTTCGGCTGAGCATCCTTGACGCCGTGAGTTGGGTGGGGCGAGATTTGGAGCACGCCTTGAGCGACTCGGGAAGCCACGTCAAGGCTCCCGACTCACTGATCTCCTACCGAAGCTGGGTGGGAGGCGACCGCGACGGGAACCCCCTTGTGACTCACGCGGAGACTCTTGAAACCCACCGCATGAACACGGAGGCTTACCGGGCATGGCTCAAGGAGACTCTCTCCGAGGCCCGCCGCGAGCTTTCGGTGGATGAAGACCTCGGCTTGACGACGAGCCTGGACGAGCTGGAGGATGCTCTGCAGGGAGCCGGGTCGCTTGAGAAGGCTCAGCGCAGCTTGGAGGCGGTCTCGGCCGCGCTCAGCCATCGCAAGGCTGTTCCGGCGGCAAAGACAGGTCGCATTCGGCGCCTTCAGCGGCTCATCGCCTCCTTTGGACTCTCGATGGCGGCGCTGGACATTCGCCAGCATTCCGAACGTCACGAAGCCGCCGTTGCGGAGCTTTTGGCGTTTGCCGGAGCCGAGCCGGACTATTCGGCACTGAACGAAACAGCCCGGCGCGAGCTCTTGACGAAGGAGCTTCTTTCGCCTCGGCCGCTGGCTCCTTCAGATTGGGCGGCCTCGCCTCCCGCCGAAGAGGTTCGAGCGACCGCGAGGGCGGTGCGGCAGATCCACCAAACTTCCGGCCTTCGGGCTGTGCAGTGCTGGATCATCTCAATGACCCACGGCGTGAGCGACCTGCTTGAGGTCGGCATCATTCTCAAGGACGCGGGCTTGGTTCGAGTCACGCCGGAGGGGCTGCGGTCTGACCTTCAGATCATTCCGTTGCTCGAAACCATTCACGACCTCGAAGGGGCGCCCGAGCTGTTGGATGCGCTCTTTGCCAACCCGGCTTATCGGCAGATTTTGGAGGGGCAGGGAATGAGGCAGGAGGTGATGCTGGGCTACAGCGACTCCACCAAGGACGGCGGCTTCCTCTGCGCCAATTGGAGCCTGTATCAGGCTCAGGAGAAGATTTCGGAAGCGGGCCTCCGGGCGGGGGTGAAGATTGACTTCTTCCATGGCCGCGGCGGCACCGTCGGGCGCGGCGGCGGACCGAGC
>JBGSIR010000463.1:0-2772 GCA_041742415.1 Fimbriimonadaceae bacterium
CGCCGGGCGTCAGCAATCAGGTCGACGTGGTGAATCAGCACCGGGCAGGCCTCGACGCAGGCGTGGCATGTGGTGCAGGCCCAAAGCGCCTCTTCGGTGATGCGCTCGGCCACCGGCCCGCCCTCCACCATCGCGGCATGAAGGTCAGCCACTACCTGCTTGGGGTTCAAGGTCTTGCCGACGCCATAGGCGGGGCACACCTCGGTGCAGCGGCCGCAGCCCATGCAGGCGTCCAGCGACATCAGGTGCCAGCGGGAGTAGTCCGAGGCCTCCATCGCTCCGACCTTGCCGGTCTCTTCGACCTGCTCCATGGAGATCGGCTCCAGCCGCCCCATGGGCCGCTCGGGAGCATGGGCGGCGGTGGCGACGGCGGTGACGATATGGCGCAGCCGCATGTGGGGCAGCAGGGCAAAAAAGGCGGCCACCAGCAGCGAATGCATCCACCAGATGGCAACGTAGCCCAAATCCGGCAGCCCCGGCATCGCCTTGGAGACAACAAAGCCAATCGGGGCCCAGCCATCCCAGGGCTGAGGCTGATTTGCCATGCGCGCGCCCTCCACCACAAAGCCGGTCACGGCCAGGGTCACCAGCAGGATCAGCGCCCAATTGTCCTGCATGGCGTGGGTCAGCGGGTTCTCGCGCGGCTCGCGTCGGGCATAGGCCAGCCTCCGGGCCAGCGCCCAGCCCACCCCAACCAGGAATGCCAAGCCCACCAAGTCGAAGATCAGCTCATAGACCAGATAGTAATTGCCCTTGTGGAAATAGGGAATGCCAATGACCCAGCCGTAGTCGGCCAGCGCCAAAAGCGAAGTGGCAATAAGGAGGCCGAGGAACCCATAAAAGATGAGCAGGTGCATGGGCGCGCCGGACTTGGGGCGGCTTCCCTGCACTTTGCGCTGGGCCAAGATGTATTGGCCGATGCTCTTCCAGGGCTGCTTTTTCCAGTTGTCCGGCCGGCCCTGCTTCCAATACTGCGCCCGCTGCCAAAACCGCCAGACGGCATAGGCGATGCTGAGGGCGATCAGCGCATAAAAGGCGCCCTTTTGCAGGGCGTCGATATGCAGATAGGGCTCGCGGGTGGGGACCACGGCTCAGTTTGGCCTTATTCGGCCTGTTCGGCGCCAGCCCGCCGAAAATCCACGTCGGGCCAAGGCTCGCCTGCCCGCAGGCGGATCTCCTTCTTTTCTTTGTCCAGGTCTGCTGTGATCGGCGAGAAAAAGTCGGCCCATTCAGGCTTCGCCTCCGCCTTCACATCACCCATTACGGTTTTCGGAGTCAGGGCCAGAGAGCCCGTCGCCTCCTCCCATTGGCCCGTCACGTCAACCCCAGCCATGGCCAGCGCAAAAGTCTTGTCGGGCTTCAGCTCCAATTCATAGCCGCCCAGCATTCCGGCCAAGTCGTCGTTGAAGCTGGGGGCATCCTGGCCGGGCTCTTCTTTGGGCTTGTCTGCTTCGGCCTCAGGTTCAGCGGCCAGCTCGCCGGTCCACTTGCCTTCCCAGCCCTTGGGCGCCGCCGGCCCCGCGCTGCCAGGAGTGCAGGCGCAGGCCATCGCCGCGAGCGCCAAAACGAGTGCCAAGGTGATTTTCATGTGCCGCGGGTGTCTCCGAAGAGGTCGATCTGCAGGCGCGGCCCCAGCCGCCAGCCTCGCTCCATGATGACAGGCAGCAGCATCTTGGCGCGTCGGTGCAGGACATCGGCCTGCACGCCCTCCGGCATCAAAAAGATCCGCTCCGGCGCCACCGATGGAAGCTTAGCCAGCAGAGCGTCGATTTCCGCCAGGTCATCCCCCGGGCCTTCGGGGTCCACGACAAACTTTAGCTGGCACCGATAATCGGTTAGGAGCTGGGACAGCGCCTCGGTCTTGGACCGCAGAGCGGCATGCCGCTCACGCCAGCCAGAATCTTCGTCGGGGTCAGAGTTCGCCAGCTTGGGGCTTATCGACATCAGGTCGCACGCCACCTGCCGCGCCACCGTCCCGGCGGTTTCAATGGTGATCTGGGCTCCCTGGCCCTTCAGCAGAGCCGCCAAATCCTCAATCGGGCCGAAGAGCATTGGCTCACCGCCGGTCAGCACCGCGTGCCGAACCCCCGTGCCCGCAAACCAGTCCGCCAGCTCCTGCGGCGACTCGAACTCGCCTTCAGGATGCCAGGAAGCGTAAGGCGTGTCGCACCAGCGGCAGCGAAGGTTGCACCCGCTTACGCGGATGAACGCACTGGGCACGCCCATCCATTCGCCCTCGCCCTGCACGCTGACGAATTTTTCGGCAATGCGGAGTCGGCTCATCGCCAGGCGGGGTCCGTCATCCCCAGCTCCTGAAAGGCGGCGGCGCGGATGAGACAGGCGTCGCACTCGCGGCAGGGGGCGCCCGATTCGCCGGGGTCGTAGCAGGTTGAAGTTTGGCTGTAATCAACCCCAAGCGCGAGCCCGGCTTCGATGATCTCCCGCTTCCGCAGGTGGATGAGCGGAGCCTCGATGGCGAGCGGACGCCCCTCCACCCCCGCCTTGGTGGCCACCTGAGCCAGCCGCCCAAAGGCCTCGACGAACTCAGGGCGGCAGTCGGGATAGCCGCTGTAGTCCACCGCGTTGACTCCGGTCCAGATGGATTCCGCCCCCCAAACCTCCGCCCAGCCGAGGGCGATTGAAAGCATGATAGTGTTGCGAGCGGGCACATAGGTGACCGGAATTCCGCCCTCCATCTCGGCCTCAGACCGCCCTTTGGGCACGTCATAGCCCTGCGTGAGCGCGCTGCCGCCCATGGCGTCCAGGTTCACC
>JBGSIR010000464.1:0-4025 GCA_041742415.1 Fimbriimonadaceae bacterium
GCCGCCACCGCCACAGCCATCGCCCTGCTGGCGCCGGTAGACTTGCCGGCATGAGGCCCGACGGTCGACAACCCGATGAAATGCGCCCCGTGACCATTCGGCGCGGCGTGGCGAAATATGCCGAGGGCTCCTGCGAAATCAGCATCGGCGACACCCGCATCCTGGTCACCGCCACCGTCGAAGACCGCGTGCCGCACTGGATGAAAGGCAAAGGCGAAGGCTGGGTCACCGCCGAATACTCCATGCTTCCCCGCTCGGGGCGCGAACGAAACCAGCGCGACTCCAGCCGAGGCCCGAACGGCCGAAGCATGGAGATTCAGCGGCTCATCGGCCGCAGCCTCCGCTCGGTTGTGGACCTGCAAAAGATGGGCGAACGCGTGATCACCCTGGACTGCGACGCCATTCAGGCGGACGGCGGCACGAGATGCGCCTCCATCACCGGCGCCTATGTGGCTTTGGTGGACGCCATTCGCCACATCAACGGCAGCTATAAAAGCCGAAACATTCCCATTCCTCCGCCCATCGCCGCCGTGAGCGTGGGTATGTGGCGAGGCATGGAGATTTTGGACCTCAACTACGACGAAGACTCCAGCGCCCGCACGGATATGAACGTGGTGATGACCGCCGATGGAAGATTTGTTGAGATTCAGGGCACCGCAGAGGGCGAGCCTTTTGATGCGCAGGCCCTAGGGAAAATGCTAGCATTAGCCAAGAAGGGTATTGGGGAGTTGGCCGCTTTGCAGCAGGCCGCCCTTTCAGAGGAACTGCCATGACCCATACCGCCATCCACGACATCGTCGCCGACTGCCAAACCGGCGAAAATCCGGCCGTCGTGGCGCGCATGAAGAGCGGCTGGGCCGTGATGGGACGCAAACAGGTGCTGCCGGGCTACTGCCTGCTTCTTCCCGACCCCGTGGTGCCGACCCTGAACGACCTCACCGGCGACACCCGCGCGCAGTTTCTGCACGACATGGGCCGCCTGGGAGACGCGATTTTGGCCGCGACCGACGCCGTGCGCATCAACTACGAGATGCTGGGCAACGCCGAGCCGGCCCTGCACGCCCACCTCTTTGCCCGGTATGCGCATGAGCACCCCACCCTGGCGACCCGCCCGATTTGGGCCTATGCCTGGGATGAGGCGCCCGACTTTGGCGACGACGCCAGCCTGACGCTGCTTGACAATATCCGCCGCGCCCTCAACGAGCCGCGGCACACTTTCTAAGCCTTTTCCGTCAGCCGGTCGAGCAGCTCTTCCACGCGCTGCTCGATCTGCATGCGAATCTCGCGCACCGCGTCCAGGCTCTGCCCGGCGGGGTCGTCCAACTCCCAGTCTTCGGTGAGCAGGAACTTGGCCGGACAAGCCTCGGCATCCACCCCGCAGCCCATGCTGATGATGAGGTTGGCCTGGTCGGCCATCTCCTGGGTGAGCAGCTTGGGCTCCAGGCCCTCGCTGGAGACTCCGATTTCGGCCAGCGCGTCTACGGCCTGAGGATTCAGTGTCTTGCCCCCCACGGTTCCGGCCGAAGCCGACTCCACCGCGATGCCGCGAGCCTCAGCCCCAGCCCGAAGAAGGGCTTCGGCCATCTGGGACCGCCCCGCATTGTGGACGCAGACAAAGAGCACGCGGGCAGGGGCCATGCGGCCATTTTGGCGCACAATGAAGGGGCGATGAGCCGGCTGCGCAGAAAGATCAGCTGGCCCCTAGAATCTCCTCGGGACGCCGCCCTTTTGGGCCAGGGCGCCCAGGGCTTTGGCGCCCTCATGAGCGGCCTTTTGCCGGGCCGGGGGAATGGCCAAATCTGCCCGGCTTGCGGAGCCGAAAACGGCGAGGTTGAACGCACCGGGCTGGCCGGATGCCCCCTTTGCTATGACGCCCTGGACTGCCTGAGCGAGGACAGCTCGGATGTCTGGAAAACCTGACTGAAGAATTGCGGGGGCCTCGGCTATACTTGGGCGCGCCGCTTTCGCGCGCTTCAACGTCTCTATGTCGAACAGCTTTCGCAAAGGCCCCCAAGAGCCCGTCGAAAGCTCCGCCCCAAGGGGAATCTCGCCTGCCCTGCGCAGCCGAGATGAATCCCTGCTTGAGCGGAGGCTTTTGTCGTCGCTGGCGGCGGGCGACAAGTCCGCCTTGGGCGGCCTTTACGAGCTGTACGGAGAAAAGATTTTTCGCTACACGTTTAGGATGCTCGGCAATCGCGCCGACGCCGAAGACGCCACGGCGGAGACTTTTCTGCGGGTGCTGAGAAGAAGCGCGGACCTGAAGGCAGACGGAGCCTTTCGGACTTGGCTCTTTCGCATTGCCCGCAACCTGTGCATCGACCGGATGCGCCAGCACAAACTGCTGGAGCTGCCGGGAGACGCGCAGTACGGTGGAACTGAAGAGAAGGCGGCCATCAAGGTCACGGTTCACCAGGCGCTCAGCGAGCTCCCGGAGAACTACCGCGAACCGCTTATTCTCTGCGACCTGGAGGACGTCTCGGCCAAGGAAGCGGCTGACATTCTCCACATCAGCATTCCCGCGCTGAAATCGCGTCTGTACCGGGGCCGAAAGGCCCTGCGCGACATTCTCGGGGGAAGACTGGAGAACCTGACATGAACCTTGAAAGAGTCAGAGAAATCCTGGCGTCCATGCACGCCGGCAATGAGCTTACGGAAGAGCTCGCCTCGGAGCTGATGGCCGCCGCTGCGGCCGACCCTGCCTTGATGCAGGAGATCAAAGAGCTGGAGCAGGTGTGCGAATTGCTGCGCACCGACCCCGGCCCCTACTTCGGAGACGGCTCCGATCTGCGCATCCGCGCCCGCATCCAGGAAGAGGAGGGCGTGCCGATGAGCCCGTCCGAACCTGAGCCAGCCCCAGGCCAGCTCTCGCTCTTCCTTCAGACTTGAACCCGCAACACCGCCCATGAAGGTCACCCTTACTCGACACGATCTCAGCGACGCGCTCGCCATTGCCGGTCAGGCCACCAGCCAGCGCTCTGCGCTGCGCGTCCTGACTTCCCTGCGGCTCACCGCCGAAGACTCCACCCTGAAAATCATGGGCTGCGACGGTGAGATGTGGGCCGAGGCCTCGGCCCTGGCCCGCGTCGAAGAGCCTGGCGCGATTTGCGTGGCGCAGAAGCTGCTCGCCGAGATCGTGGCCGCGCTGGGTGAAAACGATGTCACCCTCAGCCTGGAAGGCACGCATGTCTTCCTGCGCTCGGGTGAATCGGAGTGGCGGCTCATGGCCCTGCCCGCCGATGAGTTCCCGGAAGCCCCGGAAGTCTCGTCTTCGTCCAGCCTCCAGCTTCCCTTTGGCGAGCTGGTGAAGGGCATCAATGGCGTCAGCTTCGCAGTCAGCGACGACAGCACCCGCGCCACCCTCACGGGCGTTCACTTTTCCTATGACGGAACCACCCTCACCCTGGTGGCCACCGACACCCACCGCATGGTGGTCTACCGCATCCACCGCGAAGGCATCGGAAGCAGCCTCACGGCCATCGTGCCCGAAAAGGCTCTGCGGACGATGAAGATGCTCGCGCTGGATTCTGGCGACGAGATCACCGTCGAATTCGATGACACTCGCCTGCTCGTTCAAGCCGCCGGCGCCCGCATCGTCAGCCAGCTCCTTTCTGGAACCTATCCGGCCTGGGAGCGCGTGGTGCCCAGCAGCAGCACCCGAAGCTGGACTCTGGACCGCCAAGAGCTGATCGACCATGTCTCCCGCGCCATGATCATCGCCCGAGACAGCGCCAACCGCGTCCGCTTCAGCGGCAGCGGCGATTCGGTGCTCATCAGCGCCCGCAGCGAAGACAAAGGTGAAGGCAAAGAGCACTTGGCCTGCATCTCGGAAAACGGCGAAATTGAGATCGCCTTCAATGGCCGATACGTGCTGGACGCGCTGCGCAACATGCAGGGCGAGGGCATTCGCGCCGAGATGACCGAAGCCGCCCGGCCCGCCGTCATCCGCCCGGTGGACCGCGCCGACGACCACTTCTGCGTGGTCATGCCGATGGCTCTGGGCTAAGCCCCAATCGAGGCCTGGCGAG
>JBGSIR010000465.1:0-4134 GCA_041742415.1 Fimbriimonadaceae bacterium
AATGCTCCACCCCTCCTCCAACACCCGGGCACACAGCCTCCGACGCTCATCCATTCTCGATCTCTCAACAAACGGCACCCGTCAAGGATGCCGCGCCGAACATGAACAGGATGCCATGTCACCGAACAAAGCAGCGGGGGAGGGCTTTGTTTGAGCTGAAGCTAAATAGGCAATTTTTCATACTGCGCAGGCTTAGAGGGGCCCTTACAAGAGAGGGGGTGGCGGGTTGTCCGTTGAGCGAATGGAATAGAGGCTGCTGAACCTGGGAAGGGTTCGAGCATATTCGTCACTGACATGTCCACAGATCAGCTCACAGGATCACTTGCGTTGGGGGAGGCAGTTCAGTCCTTGAATCGTGTCGGGGCGCTATCCCTTTCACTTTGGGCCTGCTTAAAGCACAAGTTTAGCCTGCCCCAATAGAGCAAAAGCCCTCCCCCGCTGCTTCGGGGGAGGGTTGAGTGGGGGAAACAGTATTGCCGCGAAGCGTCAATCTTCAAGCCTTTTCTGGCACATATCTACGAGCCACTCCGCCGTCTCGTGCGCCTCATTCAGTACCTGCGAGTTTGGCAGCCGAATCATCTTCCAACCCATCAAGGCGAGCTTCGCATCGCGGCTGGCATCACTCTCCATCTTGCCGTCGTGGCTGTCGCCATCGAGCTCAATGCCAAGCATGGCCGAAGCGCAGGTAAAATCGAGAATGAACCCACCGACAGGATGTTGGCGGCGAAAACGCAAACCGCCCGGAGAATCCTTCAGCTTCTCCCAAAGCAGACGCTCGGCAAGCGTCATGGTTCTCCGATTCTCCCGAGCGAATTGCGTGAGCTGAACTGGGCGCTTGGGAGTTTTCATATCGCATCCAATTGAATTGCTTCGCTCACTCAATAGTATCCCTCCCCTAGCACCTCCCAAAGCTGCCAGAGGGGAGTTGATCTCAGCCAACCAAGGGCAAAATATAACCCACAATCAGCACCCCATTTCGCGAGAATTCACGCGCAGGGAGACACTCCGTCTCAATGCAGGGCTGCATTCTCACCGTTCTGCCGAGCTCGACCGTCGCCTAGTTTGGGAAAGCCAAATACTCCGAAGGCTCGCCTCCACCATTTGAGTGGCGGAGACGAGCCATTCGATCAGTCAAAACCGAAGCTCAGCCCGCGGCCACAGCCGACGGGTGACCGGCGAAGCCCGCTGGGATGTTGGCGGCTTTGAAGCCCATGCGGCGGAGGGCGGAGACGGCGATGGGGGAGCGGTTGCCGCCGGCGCAGTAGACCATCAGAGTCTTGTCGCGGGGCAGTTCGTGGGCGAGGCGGGAGAGGTGGCCGCCGTGGATGCCCAGGGCGCCTTCGGCCATGCCCAGAGTCCTCTCGGATTCTCCGCGCACATCGAGCAGCAGGCTCTTGCCGCTTTGATGAAAAGCCAAGGCCTCTTCCCAAGTGAGGGACTCGATCGGCTGATCCAGCAGGCCCGCCCGCCGCAGCGCGGAGACCGGAACCCAGCCTGCCACGTCGTCCAGCCCAATCAGCGAAAGCTCGCGGGCGGCTTCGTCGGCGCTGGCCTGGGTTTCGGCGACCAGCAGAATCGGCTTGTCATAGGGCGCATGCCATCCCGCCCAAGTGGTGAAGCTGCGGCCCAGGGGCACGTTCACCGCCGAAGCCAGCGGCTGCGCCATGGCCTGGCCAGAGGGGCGGATGTCGAGGACGAACTCCGCGCCTTCCAGGGCCGCCGGGGAGAGCTGGACGGGCGAGGGCCAGCCGTTCATCATGGGCGGGCCGTCGCGGTTGATGCGCTTCATCTCTTTGAAGTAGAGCGGCGGCTCGGGCTGGCCGGCCAAGACTTCGTTCACGAAGTCCTGCTCGGCCTCCACGCGCAGGCCCCAGTTCACGGTCTTTTCATAGCCGATAGTGGAGACCGGCACACCGCCGAGGCTCTTGCCGCAGGCCGATCCGGCGCCGTGGGCGGGCCAGATCATCACGTGGTCGGGCAGCGCACGCATCTTCTCAAGCGAGGTGTGGAGCACACGGGCTCCGGCCTCCATGGTGCCTTCAAAGTTGGCCGCTCGCTCCAGCAGGTCGGGGCGTCCGACGTCGCCGACAAACACATGGTCGCCGGTGAAGACCGCCGCGGGAGCCGGGCCGGATGCGTCGTCATAAAGGACAAAGCTGATGTGCTCGGGGGTGTGGCCGGGGGTGCTCATCACCTCCAGACGGATGCCTCCGGCGCGGATGACAGAGCCCTCCTTCACCAGTTCGGCGCCCTCCTCTTCGGCAAATCCATAGGTCCAGTCGGGCCCGCCGAGGCTGCTCAGATAGAGCTTGGCGCCGGTGCGCCGGGCCAGCTCGCGGGAGCCGCTGATGTAGTCGGCGTGGATGTGCGTTTCGGTGACGGCCACGATCTTCATGCCCTCCTCTTCGGCGGCCAGGATGATGGGCTCGATGTGGCGGTTGGCGTCGATGACGATGGCCTCACCCGCGCCGGGGCAGCCGATGAGGTAGCCCGCCTGAGCCAGGCCTTCGTGGTAGAAGCGCTTCAGAATCACTTCGCGGCCTCCGGCGCGGGGATTCCGCAGTTCTTGGCCTTGTTCCAGGGCATGAACTTGAGCATCAGGGCCATGCCGCAGATGTTGGTGGCTCCGGCAAAGGTGAGTCCGGCGCCGATGAAGAGGCTGAGGAAGGCCCACATGGGGTTCACCAGCAGGGCCAAGGCCGAGCCCGTGAGGGCGAGAAGGCCAGCGATGAGGCGAACCTGGCGCTCCAGCGACCAGCTGACCCGTGGGTCTGCACGACCGGCTCTCCGGCGGCCTGCCAGGCGGCGGTTCCGCCTTCCAGCACGGTCATGTCGTCCAGCTTTCCGGCCAGGTTGTCATGAGCCATGCAGGCTCGCATTCCGCTGTGGCAGACCAAAACGGCGGTGTCTCGGCTCATGTCGGGCAGGCGCTGGCTGAGCTGCTCCAGCGGCATGTTGATGGCGCCGGGGATGTGCCCGGCCTCAAATTCGCCCGCCGAACGGACGTCAATGATCTGCAGGCGGTCTTCGCCCTTTCGCTTCTTCAGCTCGGTCACGGTGATCTTTTTCATGGGTTCATTCTGCCGCCCCGTGGCGGCTCTCTGCCCAGAAAGAGACCAGGCCCCGCAAAAAGGATTCTGCCTGCGGGACCGGGGCCCAAGAATCTTTCCGCCGCCGCCCCCGCTCTGCTTAGTTATGGAACTTCTTGGATACGCCGCATCGGCGCTGATGGGCGTCGTGCTCGGGCTCTTGGGCGGCGGCGGCTCCATCCTCACCCTGCCCATCCTCACTTACCTCTTTAAGGTTCCTCCCTCCGAAGGCGCGGCCTATTCCCTGTTCATCGTGGGGGTCACGGCGCTCATGGCCTCCATCGGCTACTTGCGGCGGGGCGAGGCTCCGCTGGGTGCGGCGCTGGGCTTCGGACTGCCGTCCATCGTGGCGGTCTATCTCACGCGGGCGTTCATCGTGCCGGCTCTGCCCGAGACCCTCTTCAGCATCGGCGCGCTCAAAGTGAGCCGCGACCAAGGCATCCTGCTGCTCTTTGCCGTGCTGATGGTGGCGGCGGCCATCGCCATGCTTCGTCCCTCCAAGCATTCCAAAGAGGCCGAGGGCGCCAAGCACAAGCCGCGAATCGCGCTCATTGCCCTCGAAGGGCTGGCGGTGGGCGTGCTTACGGGCCTGGTGGGGGCGGGCGGAGGCTTCCTCATCATTCCCGCGCTGGTGCACCTGGCCAAGATGCCGATGAAGAAGGCCGTCGGCGCCTCGCTCATCATCATCGCCGCCAAGTCGCTCACCGGGTTTGTCGGCGACCTCCAGGGATCATCGGAAGTGAACTGGCCGCTGCTGATGGGCGTCTCTGGCCTGGCCATCGTGGGCTCGTTTGTAGGCGTGGCCCTTTCCAGCCGCATCTCCGGCGCAAAGCTGAAGCCTGCCTTTGGCGTGCTGGTCTTAGTGATGGGCAGCGCCATCATCGTGGGAGAAGTCATCTCCGCGGCGCGCTGATCCTCGTATACTTGACGGCACATGCGGTTCATCACCGGTCTCGTGGGCTCCGTCCTGTTCCTCGCCTTGGGGTTTGGGGCGGCGGCGGGAAGCTGCACCCTGGCCAACGCGGTGGGGCTCAGCCGCGACCCC
>JBGSIR010000466.1:0-2014 GCA_041742415.1 Fimbriimonadaceae bacterium
CTGCGCCGTGAGCGTGCGGGGCTGGCGCCATGCCGCGCTGGAAGACGACCGCATGTTTGCCAGTCGCTGACATCTGTCCAGTATTCGCCGGCGGTCTGGCTCACTCATAATTCGTTTATGGAGCCCTTCGGCCGGATCCAGGACCGCCGCCGACAGAAGCAGGCCCAATTTGGGTTTGCGGCTCTCACAATGGTCGCCGCGGGCTTTATCGGCGGGAGCTGGCTGAGTCGGCCGCGGCCTGTGGTCATCGAGCCGGTGGCCAGCGCTTCCCAATCGGCTTCCGCCAGCCCCGCGCAGGCTCAAGGCCTGCTCTCCGATCCCGCCGCAAAGCCCCCGCCCGCCCAGATTCGCGCCAAAGCCCCGCCGGCTTCCGCCATTTCGATCAACACCTCAGACCAAGCGGCCTTGGAAACCCTCCCTGGCATCGGCCCTGCTTTGGCGGGGCGCATCCTTCAGCTCCGCGCTCAGCGAGGCGGATTTCAACGGGTCGAAGAGCTGATGGATGTGAAGGGAATCGGCCCGAAGACCTTTGCGAAGATGGCGCCCTTTCTGCGCCTCTAAATGGACCCCCGCTTTATCCCCGCCTCCCTCGGCCTGCCGCCGAATCCGTTTCTGGCCCGGCTGGAGCCCTTTCTGGGCGAGCCCGGAAAGGCGATTGACTGGGGCGCCGGCCATGGAGCCGCTTCGGCACGGCTGCTGGAGCTGGGCTGGGCGGTGACGGCGGTCGAGTCTCACCCGCAGATGGTCCCTTCCCTTCTGGTTCGGCCTGGCCTCCCAACGGTCTGCATGGACATGCGCGACTGGAGCCCGCCAAGCCACGACCTTTCCCTGTTTCTTTTCAGCATCTTTTGGATGCCCTTGGAGCAGCAAGAGCGAGTGCTCTTGAGAAGCTGGGAAAAGCTGAACCAGGGCGGAATTTTGGCCGGGCAAATCCTTCTGCCAAGCGATGATTGGGTGATTGAGGGGAGCGCATGCCCGGGCCCATTTGAGGCGCTGGAGGGCTTAGGCGAGCGGCTTATTTGGGACGAGGCCGAGCGGGATGGCAAGACCCTCTTCGAGACCCCCAAGCACTGGCACATCCTGCACTTTGCCCTCCGCAAAGCCTAGCGGCGGTAAAGATAGAAGTCGTCCGGCCAAGGCTCAACTTCTGAGACCGGCGTGTAGGAGGCCCGCAGGTCTTCATCCGGCTCACCGCGCCCCAAAATGCAGCTCCCAACTCCGGGCGCCAGGGCGGCTTTAGGGTCACCCGTTTGGATGCCGGGGCCGTGAAAATAAAAGAAGACCGACGGTCGGCTGGTCTCGTTCAATGTGAGCGAGATGTCGGTTTTGCTTTCGGAAGAATCGCCCCGATAGACCACCAAGCTTTGGCAGCCCACCAGGTCGTTTCGCACCGCATTGTGCAAGGCCGCATTGCCATTTTGGTAGGCAAACCAAAATCCCACATTCGCCAAGGCGCAAATGACACAGGCCGAGGCAAATGCGTGCCGCTTCCAAGTGAGCTGAGGAACCCTTCCATCCCGCGCCAGCGCGCGCGCGGCCAGCAGGCAGAGCGGCGGCAGGGCCGGCAAAATGTAGTGCACCAGCTTGGAGCCGCTGATGGTGAAGAACACAAAAATCACCGCCGCCCAAATCAGCAGATACTGCGTGAGCGCGGCATCGGGGTCTGGCCCTACGGCCACCAGAGAGCGCCGGCGCTTGAGCACCGAAGGCAGCCATGCCGCAAAGCCCAGCGCAAGCACCACCGGGTAGTAAATCGGGTGCGACCACCACGGCACGCGGTGCGCCAAGTCGCCGCCCCCAAACCGCCCCAGGTTCTGGGTGATGATGAATTCCTGCAGAAACGCCTGCGGCTCGCGCACCGAGACCGGCACATACCACGCCGCCATCACCAGCAGCCCCACCGGAATCGCCGCCAGCCAGCCGCCCTTGAACCCGGTGCGCAGCGAAGGAATCCGCCAATAAACCAGCCCCGCGAACAGCAGGAAAAACGCGCCCGCCGCCGGCCCTTTTGCCA
>JBGSIR010000467.1:0-4802 GCA_041742415.1 Fimbriimonadaceae bacterium
GCTCTGGCTCTGGCTCTGGCGCTGGAATGGCCGCCGGAGCGGCAGATTCGGGCTCGGCGGGAGGCTCTGGGGCCACGGCAAGCTCCAATGATTCCTGCGGAGAATCCTGCCTGAGGAGTTGAACGGCCTGGGTGAGCCGGACCAAGCTCTGCGCAGCTTCGGCGATCTGCTCGGCGTCGCCTTCCAAAGCGAGATCAAGGATTCGCTGCCGCAGCTTGGACTGCTCGGCTTCAATCAAGCCAAGGGCAAGAGACAGGGGATGTGGGTCTGGGTTCATGGCCAAAAACGCGGCCTGATCGTGAATTCAGCGTGAATCGTATTTCAGGAGGGCTACATTACCCAGGACGCCCGGCAGGGCCCATCAGTTCACATTGACCGGGCTTGCAGCCAATCGGCATTGAGGAGCTCTCCCTTCGCCTGGAGGGTGGTGCGACAGGAATCTAAAGGCCACTGTGGGCATCTGCTTGAAGGCGGCGGTTGACCGCAGCAAGCACCTGCTCGCGCTTGCGCTCGGAAGTAGGCGCGCCGACTTGAATGGGCTTGCCCTGGCGGCTGGTGAAGGTGATCTGCTTGATCGGCGGGGCGCCCTCGCGGTTCTGGTTCATGCCCCAGGCCGGAGCCTCCAGCGTGGCTTCGGAGCCTGGTTCAAGCTCCCAAAACTTTGTGAAAGTCATGCCCCAAAGCCTTCGCGTGCGGCGGAGGATGCCGTCTTGAATGGTCACCGAAGTCTCGGCGAGACTGGTGTAGGCGGTGGCCATCATGCCAAAGCCCACGGCGAAGAAAATGCTGTAGAACAGCAGAAGGAATAGAGCCGCCGGCCCGAAGGCCTGAAACATGCCGCCGATCATGAAGATGGAGTGAAAGAGGGTGAAGGCGTTCCAGCCCAGCCCAAAGACGAGCGCCGATCCTCCCGCGAGCCAGTTGGCGGGTGAGGTGACGATCTCTTCGGTGTTGTCGAGCAGGTCGTCGGTGTCGAGCCCGATCTCCTGCCGCGCCTCGCGCTCCTCCAGCCTCATGCGAAGGGCGTCCAGCTCCACGCGGCTTTCCGGATGGCCGGGCGCCACGCGGGCCAGGGCGCGGCGGATGTCATCCTCCATCGAGGGCAGCTGCTTCCAGGCGCGCTCAAAGGTGGAGACCAGCTCGCGGTCTTCGGGAGCCCTCAGGCTGCCGAGGCGCATCCAGATGGCGCCGCCATCGCGGCGCAGGTCCTGAATCGTGTCCAGCCGCCCGCGCACCACTTCGGGGCTGGGCTCGGCGTCGGTCATGATGAGGGGCGCAAAGCGGGCCACCCAAGACTCCGCTTCGCCTCGCAGGCCTTCTTCAAATGCTTCCTGCGGCATGGCCACTTCCCATTGTATCGGCTGTTCCGGCGTCGGCGCCAAGGGGATCTGCCCGGACAATGGCCCCAAGCCCGCAATCAATCTAGTAGACTTTCGTCTTCCATGCCCGAGGGTTGGATTTCACTCTATGGCGCAGCCGGGCACAACCTCGGCGGCGTGGATCTGCACGTGCCGCTGGGGCTCTTCGTCTGCGTCACCGGCGTCAGCGGCAGCGGCAAGAGCACCCTGGTGCAGGACACCCTCTTCCCCCGGCTGATGTACGAAGTCTATGGCACCCGGGGCGCCTGGGAGGCTCACGACCGGCTGGAAGGCGCCGATCAGCTCGACAAGGTCATCGATATCGACCAGGGCCCCATCGGCCGCACCCCCCGCTCGAACCCCGCCACCTACACCGGCACGTTCGACATGATCCGCACCCTCTTTGCCCAAACGGCAGACGCCCGCATGAGGGGATACAAGCCGGGCCGCTTCAGCTTCAACGTGAAGGGAGGCCGCTGTGAGACCTGCCGAGGCGACGGCATCCTCAAAATTGAGATGCACTTCCTGCCCGACGTCTATGTGCCCTGCGAAGTCTGCGGCGGCAAGCGCTACAACCGCGAGACCTTGGAGGTGAAGTACAAGGGCAAATCCATCACCGAAGTGCTGGAGATGACCCTGGAAGAGGCCACTGAGTTCTTTCAGCCTATTCCGAAAATCCACCGCAAGCTGGCGACCCTGCTGGATGTCGGCCTCGGCTACATCCGCATGGGCCAGCCCGCCACCACGCTCTCGGGCGGCGAAGCCCAGCGCGTCAAGCTCTCCAGCGAGCTCAGCAAGCGCTCCACCGGCCGCACGCTCTACATCCTGGACGAGCCCACCACCGGCCTCCACTTCGAAGACGTCCGCCGCCTCCTGCGCGTGCTCCATGCGCTGGTGGAGCAGGGCAACACCGTACTGGTGATCGAGCACAACCTGGACGTGATCAAGACCGCCGATTGGGTCATCGACATGGGCCCCGAGGGCGGCGATGGGGGCGGCCAAATCGTTTCTCAAGGTCCGCCAGAATCCATCGCCGACCACCCGACTTCGCACACGGGCCGCTTCCTCAAGCCGCTGCTCGCGAGAGGCTGACTACTCGGCGGCTGGCTTTCGCTTGGTCTTGGCCAGCATCCGGTCGATGTACTGCGTCTCTGCCATCTTCATGCGCCGCGTGAGCAGGATGTAGATCCAGCCGCTGACGCAGAACAAATAGACGAAGCCGGCGATCAGCGCGAAGGAGCCGCCCGGCTCGGCGGCGGATTTCCAGAAGAAATAGGCCGCAGGGAAGGGGGAGTAGGCGACGGCCGCCGCCAGGCCGCCCTTCACGCCCGTCACAAAAAGGGCGCGGATGCTGAGTCCGCCGAGCTCGTGCCGCAGGGCAAAGAGCATCACACCGATGAGCGCCGCTGCCACGACGGAGCCCCACAAAGGAAGCGCGGCATAGGGCAGGCCGCCCGCGATGACGCCCCAGCTCCCCAGTAGAAAAAGGACCGTCGCGCCGGTGCCCATGAGGATGGGCGGCCAAGGCTTTTGCCGGCTGAAGTAGGCCCGCATCAGGAGGGGATGCAGGCACCAAAAGGGCACGCCAACCGCAAACGCAGCCAGCGCCGGAGCCGTGCGGAGCGTCGCGGCCGCGTCAAATTCGCCGCGCTGATAAAGGGTCTGGACAACCATTGGCGCCGCGATGCCCAGAAGCATCGCGGCGGGCATGGCCAGATAGAGCGCCGTGCCCAGGGATTTCTCGAGCTGGCTGCGGAACGCCGCCGCCTTGCCTTGGGTGAAGAATTCTGTGAGAGCGGGGAAGGCCGCGAGGGCCAGGGCCTGGCCAAAAATGGCCAAAGGCGCCTGGGCCAGGGTGTTGGAGTTCTGCAGCGCGGTCACCACGCCTTCGGGATAAAAGTCTCCGAAGGTCTTCATGAAGAGCGCATAGAGGCCCGGCAGCGAGAGGCCAAAGATGACCGGCCCCATCATGCGAAAGACCTTTCGCACGCCCGGCAGGCGAAGGTTGATGACCGGCCGCCACCGGCCGCCGATGCTGAGCATGGCGATGAAGGGCACGACGATGTTGCCAAGAAAGGCTCCAATCGTGGCTCCCCAGCTCATGCCCACCACGCCCGGCGTAAAGAAGCCGCTCAAAAAGATCGCGCCGCAGATGATGCCGACGTTGTAAATGTTCGGCCCCAGCCCCGGCACGGCGAACTTGCGGCGGGCATAGAGGGTGCCGAACATCAGGCCGCCCAGGAAGAAGGCCACCTGCGCGGGAAGCAGGATGCGGGCCATCTGCACCACCAGCTCGCGCTGCTCCGGCCCCGCATTGGGCGCGATGGCATGGGAGAGCTGCGGCGCGAAGATCCAGGCCACGGCGACGATGGCCGAGATGACCAAAATGAGGAAGTTCAGCAGGGTGCTGAAGGTGTCCCAGGCGTGGTCCTCTTCATCCTTCACCAGCAGCTCGGTGAAGACCGGGATAAACGCCGAACTCAGCGCTCCCCCAGCAATCAGGAAGAAGATGAGGTCGGGGACGTTGAAGGCCAGGTTGTAGGCGTCGGTCGCCTCGCTCTGGCCGAACATGGCCGAAGCCACGATGTCGCGCACGTAGCCGAGGATTCGGCTGAGCAGAAGGCTGGCCGCCATGATGCCGCCCGCTTGGGCGACGGTGGCGCGGCCAGAAGACTTCGGCTTCATGCGGGGTGCAGTTTAGTTCTGCGGAAAGGGGCCCGACTGAGCCGTGCCCCTTTCAGAGCCTCGGCTTAGAGGTTCTTTTCGAGGAAGCCCTTCAGCATGTCCTTGCTGCCGGAGCCCGTGTGTCGGGCGGCTTCCTGGCCATTCTTGAAGACGATGAGCGTGGGGATGCTCATAATGTCGTACTTCTCGGCGATGGATCGGCTCTGGTCGACGTCGACCTTGAAGACCTTGGCCTGGCCCTCCATTTCGGCGGCGATGGCTTCGATGTGAGGAGCGATGGCGAGGCAGGGGCCGCACCAGGTGGCCCAGAAGTCGACGAGGACGGGAAGGTCAGATTCGAGAACCTCGGCCTGGAAGGCGTCGGCGGTGAGCGCGAGATTTGCGGACATTTGGGGTGATTCTCCTACAAAAGGGTTACGCCGGGTATACCCAAGACAGTTCGAGGTCCCCGCGTTGTAACCGGACCGGCAGTTGTGGGCGTCACAATTTATGCCGGACCGCACTTGCGCGGCCCGGAACCTGATTCAGGCGACTGAAATCATGAAGGCACGACTCGCGGCATCCATCTTTGCGGCTGTTCTTGCGCTGAGCGTCTCAGCACAAGTCCAGCGAAGCACCCCCCAGGCCCGCACGGGCTCCGCTGAAACGCGGCTCGTGGGCATCTCGCTTTTTGACACCGGGGCGAAAGTCGTCACGGTCTACGGCTCGCCGGATGACATCCAGGCGCTCAACGTGGGCGGCGGCGGCGCGGCTCCGGGC
>JBGSIR010000468.1:0-4655 GCA_041742415.1 Fimbriimonadaceae bacterium
GCCTGGCGCGCTCGCTCCAGCTCGTCCACCAGCAAGGCGTTGGCCACGGCGGCGGCCATCTGGCTGGCCAGAGCCTGCGCCAGCTCCAAATCGCCCGAGTCAAAGCGGCTCTCGCCTTCGCGGCGGGAGAGGTTCATGACGCCGATGACGCCCTTTTCGCCCCATGCCAAGGGCAGAATCATAGAGCTTGCAAGATCGGTGGAGGACTGGACGCCTTGAACGATGCGGGCTTGGCCGTCGCGAATCGCGGCGCCCGCCAGGCCTTCGCCCGGCTCAATGACGGAGCCCTCGGGAATTCGGGTTTGGGCGCCGGTCTTGGCGCGCAGAACGAAGCGCCCAGAGGAATCCTGAAGAAAGACCGAGCCGCCCGAGGCGGCAAACCACCGGCCGCACGTGCGTAGGGTCTGCTCCAAAAAGCTCTGCAACCCGCCGGAAAACAGCGGGGAAAAGTCGAACAGCGACCAGGCCTCTTCGGCTTGTGGGGCAGAGCTCATGCCTGCCCAATATTGTCGGCTGAACGGGGGCGCGGCCTCAGAAGGGCCAGCTGATTCCCGGGGTGTATTCGGGGTCGTTCAGCGCAGAAAGGTCTTCCAGCCGAGCCGTGAAGTAGCCCACGGCGTCGCCGAACTCCTCCGGCGAGAGGCCTTCGCCCGGCCCGACAATCATCGGCCCGACGGGAGCGGCAAAACCGGCTTGGATGAGCGCCAGGGCATCGGCCTGCGCCTCTTTGGGGAGCCCATCGGAGATCGCGGCCTTGTCCAGCCGCTCGGCCCGCATCTTGGCGCGGAGCTTCGGCTCAACCCGCCTCGCCCAATCGGCCAAGACGGTCACCACCTGGTCGCGGCGAACTTCCTGGCCGCCTTTCCAATCCGGCACGGGCAGCTCCACGCTGTGCCGACGGCTCAGCACGCCGCTCACTTTGGCGAGGGCAGATTTGCCTTCGTCCAAGGTCACCCCCTCCGATGCCGTCCCCTGGGCCACGGCGGCGGCCAGGGAAGCGACGAGAGCGAGAGCGAGGAGAGTGCGCTTCATGAGGCCTTTCGAATGCTGGCGGGCGGGTCGTCGATCATGCGGCCGAGGCCAACGGCGACGGCATTGAGGGCGATGGCGGGGACATCGGTGTGGATGCCGGTGATCTCTGAGACCAGACGGTCCAGGCCGCGCAGAAGAGCCGAGCCTCCTGTGAGGATAATGCCCGTTTCAATGATGTCGGCGCCCAGCTCTGGGGCCACGTCTTCGAGCACCGATTGAATTCGATCGGTGATCTGCTTGATGGGCTCGCGCAGAGCCTCGCGGATCTCTTCGCTGCCGATGGTGCGGGTGACGGGCAGGCCGCCCATCAGGTCGCGCCCGCGCACTTCCATGTCCACCTCTTCATCCTGCAGAAAGGCGGAGCCGATGTTGATTTTCAGCATCTCCGCAGCCGACTCCGAGATGTGCATCTGGTAGTGCGCCCGCAGGTGCTTTACCACGGCTTCATCCAAAACTTTTCCGCCGATGCGCAGGCTTTCGCTGCGGACGATGCCGCCCAGGCTCATCACGGCGATGTCGGTGGTTCCTCCGCCGATGTCCACCACCATGTGCCCGGTGGCCGCCTCCACCTGCAGGCCACATCCGATGGCGGCGGCGAAGGGCTCCTCCACGAGCCGGGTGTTGCTGGGGTCAAAGCCAGCCATGCGGGCCGCTTTGTAGAGGGCGCGCTCTTCGACATTGGTGATGCCGCTGGGTTTGGAGATCAGCACGCCGGGCTTAAAGAAGAGATGGTTCATCCCCACATGCTTGTGGCGGATGTGCTCCAGCAGGTTCTTTGTGATGGTGAAGCGGGAGATGACGCCTTCGGAAAGGGGCATCACGGCCTGGATGTCGGCGGGGGTGCGTCCGATCATCTCGCGGGCTTCGGTGCCCACGGCGAGCACGCGGTTCTTGCGGTCCACGGCCACCACGGTGGGCTCGTTCATCACAATGCCTTTTCCCCTTCGATAAACGAGGGTGTTGGACGTGCCGAGGTCGATGCCGAGTGCGCTGGCGAATTTCAAGGTGTGTTCCGTCGGCTAGGCAGTCAGAGACGGCGCGCCGATTCGCTCAATGCTGCCGCCCAGGGACCGGATGGTCTCTTCCAGGTCCTGATAGCCTCGATCGATGTAGTGAATGTTCCTGATGGTGGTGACTCCTTCCGCGCGGAGGCCGGCGATGACCAGGGCTGCTCCGGCTCGCAGGTCGGAGGCTTCCACGTCGGCTCCTTCGAGCTTGTCGGTGCCGTCGATCAGGGTGAAGATGCCTTTTTGGCTGATGCGGGCTCCCATGCGGGCCAGCTCGGAGACATGGCCTTGGCGGCTTTCGTAAATCGTCTCCTCGATCTCACTCCAGCCCACCGCGCCGACCAGCGCGCCGCACATCGGCTGCTGCATGTCGGTGGCAAAGCCGGGGTAGGGCATTGTTTTGATGTTGACGCCGGTCATGCGCCGATCGATGCTGGCCTCAATCCAATCGGGGCCCTCCGAAACCTTCACGCCGGCCTGAGCCATCTTTTGAACCAAGGCGGTCTGCTCAGAAGGAAGGATGCCGTTGACGCGGACGCAGCCTTGGGTCGCGGCGCCCATCAGCAGATAGGTGCCCGCCTGCATGCGGTCGGCAGGAACGCGGAACTCTCCGCCCGAAAGCCGCTCGCATCCAACAATCGTGATGGTGCTGGTGCCTTCGCCCTCGATTCGGGCGCCCATGGCCTTGAGGAACCTGGCCAGAGTGGCGACCTCAGGCTCCATGGCGGCGTTGTGGATGGTGGTGAGGCCATCGGCCAGGGTGGCGGCGGACATCAAGTGCTGCGTGGCGCCGGCGCTGGGGAAGTCGAGAAGAATGGTCGCGCCCTTTAGGCGGCCGGATTTGCCGACATAGTGGCCGGTGGTCTGGTGCACATCGGCGCCCATTTCCTCAAGCCCCTTCAGGTGGAAATCGACCGGCCTTTCGCCGATCTTGCATCCGCCCGGCATAGGCAGGCGAGCGTATCCATGCTTGGCCAGCAGAGGGCCGAAGACATAAAATGAGGTGCGAATCGGGCGAACATCCTCTTCGCTCGGCTCGGTGATGGCATGGGCTCCGGGGGTCAGCACAACCGTGCCGCCGCTTCGCTCGATGCCGACGCCCAGCATGGACAGCAGCGCCAGCTTGATGCGAACATCAGCAATGTTCGGCACATTCGTCAACGTCACTGGCCCGTCCATCAGCAAAACTGATGAAAGAACGGCCAGAGCGGCGTTTTTGCTGCCCGCGACTTCTACGCTTCCGTTCAGGGAAGCGCCCCCCACAATCCTCAAACGATCCATGATGCACAACCTTCCTTGGCCGACCAGCTTCGCCTGTCCTTGGCAAAGCAGATGCAGAGAGTCTACTCAAGAGAGGAGCCAAATGGGGGAGAACGCAAAACTTCTGGCAAAGATTCTCAGACCGCGCTTCAAATTGGGTCCCGGGCACGTTATTCTAAATTGTAGGTCCAGCCATGGAGCGATGCAAGACGAGCCTCGAAAGGGGGCACAGAAGCGGGAGCGAAGATTGGAGAGACGTCATCATAGGCGTGCGTCTCAAAGGGGCTTCGACGGGGTCTGACTGCGCTGCGCAGTCGGACCTTTTTCTTTGGGGAGGGGCGCTTTGATGGCACGGCGCGAAGTCCTGCTCCTCAACGCCAACTATGAGCCGCTGAATGTCTGCGACGTTCGGCGCGCCTTTTCGCTCATTCTGCTGGGCAAGGCCGAGGTCCTCCATTCGGCAGACGGGCGAATCCAGACGAGCGAGGGCTTTCTCACGCCACCCAGCGTGGTGCGCATGCGCTACCAGGTGCGCCGGCCCGCCCCGCAGCTGCGGCTCTCAAGGCACTCCGTGCTGGCGCGCGACGCCTATACCTGCCAGTATTGCGGCTCCGGCCGCGACCTCACCATCGACCACGTGGTGCCCCGATGGATGGGCGGCCCGCACACCTGGGACAACCTTGTGGCCTGCTGCCGCCGATGCAACCTGAAAAAGGGCGACAAAACCCCCAAGCAGGCCAACATGAAGCTCCACACCACCCCCCGCAGGCCCCGCTTTGTGCCGTACATCTCGCTTCAGCAGTACATCAAAGCGGTGCGCTGCGAAGAGTGGGCGTACTACCTGCCGGTCTTCGAAGACTTCCACTCGGTGCAGGCGACCGTGAACTAATTCTGCGCTCGCCTTGGCTGGGAGCCAGTCCTTAGCCAACCGAGGGCAGAATTCACCCCACAATCAGCACGCCGTCCAGCGAAAACTCCCGCGCCGGGAGGCACTCGGTTTCGGTGCAGGGCTGCATCTTCACCGTCAGGCCAAACTCCGCCGTGCCCGCCTTCGCCCGCAAGCGAACCGGGATGTTGACTTCGCCTTCGTAGCGGTCGCCTTCGGGCTCGGGGAAGCCGGCTTCGCCCAGGACTCCCTCCACCTTGAGCGTGGTGGGGACGAGCCAGCGGGCGGGGGGGGAGGCGGAGTTGATGTGGAGGCCTTCGGGCAGGGCGATGGTGACGATGGCGTGGCCCCAGCCTTCGCTGTCGGCGGTGATCTCGCGCGGGTTCAAAAAGACGCGGATGGCGTCGACATCGGCCAGCGGAACCGGCGGAGCCTCGGGCTCAGCGTCGGCGATGAGCGAGCGCAGCAGG
>JBGSIR010000469.1:0-2419 GCA_041742415.1 Fimbriimonadaceae bacterium
GCCGCCGCTCCTCAAGGTGAGCCCCTGAAGCGCTTGAGCCGCGATGCGGCGGGCCTCTTTCACTTCGTCGTGGCCGCAGGGCTGGGCCAGCTTGGCCGAAGCCATCAGGGCGCCCGTGCCGATGGGCAGTGAACAGGATTCCAAGATGCTGCGGCCCCGAAAAACCGCCGCCTGCAGGCTTCCGCCGCCGGCCTCCAGAAAAACGCCTTCTTTGGGCATGCCGACATCCATCAGGGCTCCCACCAGGCCGAGCTCGGCTTCACGCTGGGGCGAGATCACGTCAACCGCCAGCCCCAGGTCGCGGTGAATCTTGGCCAGGATGTCTTCGTGATTGGCCGCCCGGCGCACGGCCTCGGTGGCAAAGAGGTACAGCGGACCCGAGCGTGTGGCCTCGACGTGCCGCTTAAATCCGGTGAGGGCGCCCATCAGCAGCGCCGCGTCTTCGCTGGGAATGCGGCCCGTGCGGGTCACCACTTCGCCCAGCGAGAGCCAAACGCTTTCGTTGACCATGCGCGTGAGGCCCGTCGAGGTGATCTCGGCCACCAAAAGGTGAGCGGTGTTTGAGCCGATATCGGCAACGGCAAAAACGCGGCCCATTCCGCAGGTGAGTTTAGCACCGCGTCACAATGGCCCATGCCTCGCCTGCTGCGCGCCGCCGCCCTCTGGGCCGCCGAAATTCACAAAGGCGACGACCGGGACGGGGACATGCCTCTGCCCTACATCCACCATGTGCTGGAAACCGCCCACCTGCTGCGCTGGACGGGCGGGGTGGAAGACCAGGAAGTTCTGGCTGCCGCGCTGCTCCATGACTCCGTGGAAAGCGGCGGAGCAGGACTCGCCGAGGTGGAGCGCCGGTTTGGCGCTCGCACCGCAGGAATCGTGGCCGAGCTCACCCGCCGCGAGCCCGCGCGGGAGGAGCGCGAAGGCAAGTCGCCCGACGAAGTGTGGCGCATGCGCTCCGACATCCTGCTGGCTGAAATCGCCGCGATGAGCCCGGAGGCGCAAAGCATCAAGCTGGCCGACCGGCTCTCAAACTTCCGCGAAGCCCGGCGATGCCGCAAGGGCCGCCGCTGGGAGCGGTATGTGCTGCAGACCGACGAGATCCTGCAGACCCTTCCCCGCTCCGCCAACCCTGCCCTCTGGGATGAGCTTCAGGAGGAGCTGGGGTCCTGCTCCGGCATCTTGGGGGCGTGAAGCTTCACGGCCTTGCCCTTCTTTGACCGCAGGTTCAGCATCTCCACGATCACCGAAAAGGCCATTGCAAAGTAGACATATCCCTTTTCGACGTGGGCGCCAAAGCCCTCGGTGATGAGGGTGAAGCCGATGAGGACCAAGAATGCCAGGGCGAGCATCTTCACGGTGGGGTGCCGATTCACGAAATCGCTCACCTTGTGCGCGAAGGCCAGCATAAAGCAGATCGAAATGACGACCGCCGTGATCATCACGCCGATCTCCTTGACCATTCCAACCGCCGTGATGACGGAGTCGAGCGAGAACACGAGGTCGATGACCAGGATCTGGCCGATGATGGCGGCGAAGGCCGACTTGGCCGCGCCTCCCGCCGTCACCTCTTCGTGCCCGCCCTCCAGCTTGTGATGGATCTCCTTGATGGCCTTGTAGAGCAGGAACAGGCCGCCCGCCAGAAGCACCAAGTCCCGCCCAGAGATTGCCGAGTCGAAAACCTTGTGCCCCTCGTTGTCTTTGAACGGCCCGAAAGGAAGCGTGAAGACCGGCTCATTCAGGCTCATCACCCACGAGATGGAGAGCAGAAGCAGGATGCGCGTGATGAGGGCCAGGCTGAGGCCGAGCTGGAAGGCCGACTTGCGGCGCTCTTCCGGCAGTCGCCCCGTGAGGATTGAGATAAAGACAATGTTGTCGATGCCCAGCACGATCTCCAACGCCGTGAGCGTGAGCAGACCAATCCAGGCCTCTGGGCTTGTCAGCCAATCCATCCCAAGCATTCTGACTCACGCCGGGCCATGCTTGAGCGCATGAGCGTCATGCGCGAAGCCTGGAACTTGGCGGCGGAGAGATGGCGCACTTTTGCGGCCATCGGCGTCGTGGGCTGGGCTGCTGCGGGCGCGCCGTTGGCCCTCTCCTGGATCACTGCCGATGCCATCTCGCCGGGCGAAACGGGCCTGCTCGACTTCACCGTCGGCAGCGACGCGCGCATCGTCATCACGGCCACCTGCTGGGCTTCGCTCATTGGCCTTTGGCGCATGGCGCTGGAGGCGGCGGCCGGGAAGCCGGGGCGTGTGGGCGCCTATCTGGAAGGGTTCTTTGCGGGCTTTCTTATTCTTCTCCCGGCGGTGGCGCTCCAATTGGCGCTGGCCTCCTCAGTCACCGGCGCCCTCCGCGACCCGCTCACTCTTCGCCAATCGGCCAGCGCCCTCTGGATGGCGGCGGCGCTTTCGGGTCT
>JBGSIR010000470.1:0-1647 GCA_041742415.1 Fimbriimonadaceae bacterium
CGGCGGGCGGGGCCAAGCGCGGCGATGGCCTCGAAGATCGGCACAAAGGCGTCGGTGTCATAGACCGACCGATGCCCCGCCAGCACGGCGGCGGTGCGCTCCAGGCCCATGCCGGTGTCCACGCTCCGAAAGGGCAGCTCAGGCATTCCGGTTTTGGACCAGCCGTCCTCCTGCTGCTCGCCCTGCCATTCGTATTGAATGAAGACGTCGTTCCAAACCTCTAGCCAGTGGCCTTCGGCGTCGTCGCGGAGCCAGTCTTCGCGGGTGTAGTCGCCGGTTGGCGGCTCGCCCTCCACCCAATAGAACATCTCGGTGTTCGGCCCGCAGGGGCCGGGAGGGCCACTGGAGAAGGCGCCCGCCGGCCAATAGTTCGTCTTCTCGTCCAGTCGAAAAATGCGATTTTGAGGGTTTAAACCTGCACTTTTCAAGTGTCGAGACCAAATCTCAAAGGCCTCGTCATCCTCCAGAAACACGGTGAAGCTCAGCCGCTTGGGGTCCAGCCCCAGCCAATCCGGCGACGTGAGAAACTCCCACGACATCGCGATGGCCTCCTCCTTAAAGTAGTCGCCAAAGCTGAAGTTTCCCAGCATTTCAAAGAAGGTGAGGTGGCTGTCGTCGCCCACTTCTTCGATGTCGCCAGTGCGAATGCACTTCTGCGCGGTGGTCAGCCGGCCGCTGGGCGGCTCGGCCACACCCCGAAAGTAGGGCTTGAACTGCACCATGCCTGCCCCGTTGAAAAGGAGCGATTCGTCCAGCCTCCCCGTGACATCGTAGGGGATCAGCGACCCCGACGGGTGCTGGACATGGCCCTTGCTCTTGAAAAAGGCCAGGTACTTCTCGCGCAGTTCGCGGACGGTCATGAGCGCCCCAAAGCGTACCGCCGAGCGGTAGCATGAGCCCGGCGTGAACACCTACGAAATCTGGTGCAACCTGGCCCCCGGGGCCAAAGACATGGAGCTGGTGGCGGCGCTGCGCGGCTATCTGGGCCACTTTCGGCAGCAGGGGCTTGTGCAGAGCTACCGCATCCGGCGGCGAAAATTCGGCTTCGGCCCCGCCACGCTGGGTGAATTCTGCATCAGCATCGAGTTCCGAAACCTGGCCGACATGGACCTTGTGTTCGGCCAGGCCGCCCAGCGCACGGGAGAGGTGGAGAAGCTCCACATGGAGGTCTATTCCCGCGTGAAGGACTTCCAAAGCGCGCTTTACCGCGACTTTCCCGACGAAGGCCGCGCACAGTGATCGAAACTGACGTCCTGATTTTGGGCGACAGCACCGGCGCCTGCGCGGCGGCGATGCAGCTGAATCGCCTCGGCGTGCCTTGGGTGATGACCGTAGAGGACCGCTGGATCGGCGGCCAGCTCACCAGCCAGGCCGTGCCGCCCGACGAGCATCCCTGGATCGAGGAGACCGGCAGCTCAGCGCTCTACCGGGAGTTTCGGGAGCGGTGCCGCCAGCGCAGCCGCGACACCCTGAACCTGACCCCGGAGGCAATGGCCAACCCCTTTTTGAACCCGGGCAAGGGGTTCGTCAGCCGCATCTGCGTTCGCCCGGCTATCGCGGCGGAGGTGCTGGAGGAGATGGTCGGCCCTGGCCGGCGAGTGAAGGGCCGCATCGAGAGCCTGGAGATGGAGGGCCGCCGCATCCGCG
>JBGSIR010000471.1:0-3253 GCA_041742415.1 Fimbriimonadaceae bacterium
GGTCTTTTGCCCCCCCCCCCCCCCAGTTTGCAAAAAGGTCCCTTACAGTAAGGGTGGAGAAGCATTATGCCCTCAACATTCAAACTGATTGGAGCCTTGACGGTAATGGCCGTCGGCTCACAAACCACCTTTGCCGTCGTAGCGAGCTCTGCCATCGACGTCCCCAAAATTGGCTCAATTTGCAGCCAAGCAGATACCAGCATCTCGGCAAAACTGCCTATCGGATCGCGTGAATACTGCGAAAATGCCGCGTGTCTGCCGGGCCCCGTGTTGTTTGCCTATCACTGCAAAGTCCGAACTGGCCCGGAATGCGGTGTGGGGTGGAACTGGCTCGATGATGACTACCGGTATCGACGGTCGATTCAGGAGTTCTTCTGCTCAAAGCCGGGAGGAAACCAAACCTACATTGCATGTCTCACGGCTTGGGCCCTTGATGGGTGCTGTACTGGCGGCGCGAGTGGAGCTTTGCCTTCATGCGTTGGCCCCTCTGGAGAGCAGCCTTGCGGCGTTGGAGCTGGAGGATTCTAATCAAAGCGTGCCTGCCATGATTCATCGTCCCAAAGGCTCACTCCGTGCCCTTGCCCTCTCCTCATCTGGAGGGGGCTTGACGTATCTGATATCAAGCGCCACCGTTTGGCATATCATTAGGCTTCCATCGGGCCTATTTGGACTGTCAGTCGCTGAAGTGCTCATCGGGCAGGCCGTTCCTGCCCTTATTGTCTGTATCGCCCTCGTTCTTGCATCCAAAGTTCTGCCACGGTTTTCAACGGTCGCCGCCGTAATCGCTTGCCCTGCTATCGTTATCCTGGGAATCATCGGTTGGATGCTGTTCGAAAGGGCGATGCCTTTCTCTCCGGGAAACCGGTTGACTTATGCCATCGTGTCGCCACTGTTGCAGGAAATGCCTTCTGTGATCGCAGGAATCTTGACGGCTGGCTCCATCCTGAACAGAGTTGCTCCCAAAAAATGAAACAAGCATTTTCACTCGTCGAAACCCTTGTCGCCATCCTCATCATCTCGTTGCTGGCGGCCGTTCTCGCTCCGGCTCTTGCTCAGGCCAGGCGTAGTGGGCTGCAAAGCATGACCCTATCGCATGGTCGTCAAGTCACTGCTGCGATGCTTCTCTATAACGAAACCTCCGACGGATTCCCTCTGAGCACTGACGCGTTAGTCGCCACGCGGCTTGTCAGCGAAGACGTGCTTCTGAGCCCATTAGATCCGATGCCGACAGAAGGATATGCTGTCCGCCATTCAAATTGCGTCAACAGTAGGCTGCCTGGATACGTTCCCCAAAAGCACCGAAGCTCTTTTGAAACCTGGGGGTTTAACAGTGCGCCGACCTATGAGTATCATAGGGAACTACTAGCCACAGACTCAAACCCTGGCATCTTGGCAACAAGAGTCGTCGGAGACCTGACAGGATATGCGACTGGGGACCTTCCGGGAGTAGGGGGCGAGGGGTGCGGGGCAATCAGCTTGGCCCTATCCGGAAAGTTTCTGAGATTTCGACTTGATGGTTCAGCTAAGTCACATTTTCAAGCGATCAATCAAAAGAGGGGAGTCAACGGAGAGGTGCATTTGACTCAATGCCATCTGAAACTATTCTCTGATGTGCCTGAAGCATGTCCTGAAGATGCTTAGCCGCTGAACGAAAAGTCCGATCGCTTTGCCCTCATAGCGTGAGCTTTTGAAACGCGAGCTGACGTTTCATGCCGAGACAATCGGATGGTCAAGGCACCTCACCCTCCCTCCCCGAGGAGATGAGAGGTGCGGCTGTGAGCCGCTTGCTCCCAAAAGAATCCACCCTCTGCACTCGGGCGTAACAACAAATATGGATGTTGATGCCGGACCTTGGATCGCAGAAGCCAAGGCGGCGGGCGCGGCGGATGACACGATCCTGCTGCTTCTGAAATCCAAAGGCTGGAACGACGCTCAGGCGCGGCAGGCCTTGGCCGAGCACTACGAAAGGAGCCTCGGCAGCCAGGCGCCCAGCCGCAAATCCGGCGTTGCTTCGAACCCGCTGGATGGCTTCCTTCATGTCCTCTTTATTGGCGTGCTCATCGCCTGGATCTTCGCGCTGCTCGGGCTGTGGGGCGAGCAGGTCGATGAGTGGCTGGCCCTTTCGCGCGCCTCGTTCAACATGCCCGGCTTTCAGGGCTCCTACAACCGCTCAAGCCTGGCCAGCGCGGTCATCCTCACGCCGATTCTTCTCAGCCTGGGCGGCCTGCTCCACAAGCGCCTGCGCCTGGGCGTCACGGATTTTTCCTCCGGGGTGCGGTTGTGGGTGTTCAGCCTGGCTCTGCTCATCGGGGTGGGGTCGATCATTGGGTTCCTCATCGCTTTGCTGGGCTCGTTTCTCACCGGCAGCCCCGGCGCCGAGTTCGTGCTGAACAGCCTCTTCGCGGTCGGCCTCATTGCCGCCATCGTCGTCTATCTGGTGCTTTGGCTCCGCTCCCGTCGCCCGGGCCACATGCTCACGCCGCCGGTCAAGACAGGCGCGGCCATCGCCGCCATCCTGCTCTCAGCAACCCTCTCCGGCGCGTCGCTCTTTCGCGGCGGACTCCCCGAAGAAGTCGCCCGCATCCAGCGCGACGGCCAGCGCATCGCCGACCTCATGGAGGCTGCCCAGCGCATCAACCTCGCCTTCTACAACGCCGATTCCCTGCCCTCCTCCGCCGAGCCTGCCGAGTCGGGCGTCGAGATCACCGAACTCCCCGAATCCCTTGCCCCCACCATCCTCAGCGACCGCGACCTGCGCCTTTGGAAAGACCCAACCGGCCAGCCCTACACCTACCGCCGCACCGGGCCGCAGAGCTACGAACTGTGCGGCGACTTCGAAGCCAGCTGGGCCGACTATGACAAGCGCGGCCTCGAAGTGCCGCCCAAGCCCTGGGTGTTCGAAGCCAGCGAACACTGCTTCCCCCTCACGCCCATGGAGAAGCCAGACAGCGGGCTTTATCCGGTCTCGGTTATGAATTAGCGCCATTCCCCCCGCCCGGGGCGGAGGGAGGCGGAGCTGACCGAGGGACTGGCCTCGGGCCGGGCGGGGGGAGCGGCTGGCAATGGGGCCCGCAAAACGACCAGAATAAGCGCCGTGCAGCGCGTCACCATCATCGACTCCCACACCGAGGGCGAGCCCACGCGGCTGGTGACCGCCGGCCTCCCCGAGCTGCCCGGCGAGACGATGGCCGAAAAGGCCAAATCTCTGCGCGAAGATCACGCCCCCTTCATGCGCGGCGCCATCACCGAGCCG
>JBGSIR010000472.1:0-3965 GCA_041742415.1 Fimbriimonadaceae bacterium
CTGCCAGGAATTGCGCCCGCGAGGCCAAGGGCGACAGTGCCACGGCGCCCACGGCCAAAAATGCGGCGAGGGCCAGGCCCTTCCTCGTGCTCATACGAGGGTTTTTCCCTCCTGAGCGAGTTCAGGGCCCGGCACTATGACCAGGCTTTAGATTTCGTCGGCGGCGGGGAAGGCGTCGCCGCTGTCGGAATCGATGAGCGTGATGAGGAAGGCCGGCCGCAGCTTGCCCGCGCGCTGGAATGACTTGCGGAGCAGGTGCCCCAGGGCGTCATCCAGGCATTCGGCCGATTCTAGCTGGCTTCCGCGCAGGGTGGAGGTCAGCTCCTTCAGGTGCTTGCTGGCGTCCTTCAGAAGAGCCGGCGGGCAGGCCAGGCCGCGCGAGCGCAGGTGGGGAACACCCACCAGGGCGCGCTTCTTGGCGGAATAGGCAGCCACGCAGCTCACCAATCCATCCTGCGCCATCTGACGCCGCTCGCTCATGGCCTTAGGCGTGATCTCGCTGTTGCTGTGCTGGTCGATGAGCACTTGGCCAGCGATGGCGGCTTCGTGCTCGATGCGGAGCTTGCCGCCTTCCAGCACGATCATGTCGCCGTTTTCCAGCACGGGGATGCGGTTGTCGGTGTAGCCCATTTCCAGCAGCATGCGGCGGAAGTGGATCTGGTGCCGAGCCTCGCCGTGCACCGGAGCGATGCATCGCGGGTTCACGAGCTGCACCATCAGGCGCACTTCCTCGCGGAAGCCGTGGCCGGAGGTGTGGATGGGGGTGTCGTAGTCCAGCAGAACATCGGCGCCCTGGCGCATCAGGTTGTTCACGACCTTCCAGATGCCTCCTTCGTTGCCGGGGATCGGGCGGGCCGAATAGACGATGGTGTCGCCTTGGCGCACCTGCAGGCGCTGATGCTCCTTGCGGCTCATCTGGCTCAGCGCGGCGCGGGGCTCGCCCTGGCTGCCGGTGACCAGAATCACAACATCCTCGGGCCGCATCTCCTTGGCCTTGTCCAGGCTCACATAGATGCCTTCGGGGATGTGCAGGATGCCGATGCTGCGGCAGGTCTCAAAGGTGGCCTCCATGCGCCAGCCGCCCACGGCGAGCTTGCGGCCGACTTCGGCGCAGGCGTCGATGGCCTGCTGCATGCGGTGGATTTGGCTGCTGAAGGTGGTGATGAGGACGCGGCCCGGGGCCTCGTCGAAGATGCGCACATAGCTCGGGAAAACCTCGCTTTCGCTGGGCGCCCAGCCCGGACGGTCGATGTTGGTCGAGTCGCTGAGCATGAGCGCGACGCCCTCTTCGCCCAGCTGAGCCAGGCGGCGGATGTCGGTCGGCTTGTTGTCGATCGGGGTGGGGTCGAATCGGTAGTCAGCGGTGAAGAAGACGTTGCCCTCTTCGGTGCCGACGATGATCGCCGCTGTCTCAGGAATCGAGTGGGTGACCCGGACGGGCTCGATGGTGAAGGAGCCGATCTCATAGACCGAGCCATAGCTCATGCGCTTGAACTGGGCCTCATAGTTCGGCAGGCGCTCCTGCAGCTTGTTCCGAATCATGGCCTCGGTGAACATGCCGCAGTAGATGGGAACCGGAACGTCCGGGAGCAGATAGCTCAGAGCGCCGACGTGGTCTTCGTGGGCGTGGGTGATGACGATGGCGCGCACCCGGTCTTTGTTCTCGCGAACCCACGCGAAATCGGGGATGACAATGTCGGCGCCGTATTCGTCAGGGTCAGGGAAGCTCAGGCCGCAGTCAATCAGGATAATGTCGTCGCCTTGGCAGACTGCTGTGCAGTTTTTGCCAATCTCGGCTGCCCCGCCCAAAGGCAGGACTCGTACTCCGCTCATAGGTCCCGCAGGCTACCGCAGGTTCATTTTGATCCTGCGGCAGCCCGTGCCAGATGGCGGCGCGAGTCCTGGCTAGTCATTGACTTCGGACATAACGCGGTCAGCGGCCAGAGAGATTTCAGAGAATGATAGATTGGCCTGATCTGCATAAAACTCGACACCTTCTAGAATATTTCCCTCATAGTCGTTGGGGGGGACGGGCTGCCACATGCGTTCGACGGTCATCGATTCAATTCCTCCTTTCGACCATTCACTCAACTGTGGCCCAACAATCCTTCGATACGCTTCAAGCCGAATTGCCCTCGTTTTGGGGTCCGAACCGTTTAGCTTCAGCCCACTTACGCTCATGCTGAAATGCACAAGTCCTCCGCGAATCAGAAAAGGCTTCTGAACAGGGCGTTTTGCCAAGGGCATGAATCCACCCTCGCTGGAACCGAATCGATTTGTGATTCGAACAAGGTAGCCATTTATGCTGTTCCCTGAAAGAATGTCGACTTTGAAAGGTCCAGTCGCATCAGACGCTGCACTGTGAATCATCGACCACTCTTGTGGTGTCAGCTCACTATTCCCTCCCAAGACGACGAGGGGAGCTTGAAGCTTGCCTCTCTCAATCAAATCGGCGAGGGCCCATCTAAATCGACCCTCGAGGAGCCACCAACTTAGGGCCGCTGTCAGTGCAGCGGCCCCGAAGACAATGGTGACAGTCCTGCCCATCTTGGCAGGCGCCCTCATTTTGCCAGCTACCAGCCTCCCCCAACCGGAGGACTGTCGATAGGCTGGCAAGAGTGCCCGGTCGGGCTATTTTGGCAGGTTTGCCCAGTGATAAAGTCTCGCTTGCGGAAGGTAATCTGCGTTCCGTGGCACCGATACAAGCGGTACTTGCAGCAGTCCACCCCCCACGTTTGGCACCCATGGCCTTCCTGGATATACCCACTGCAGGGAATCGGGTCGTTGATGCAGGTCGAAGCGAAAGTCAGGGATGACAGTCCAAAGACCATCATCAATGCGACGAGCAGGTGGTTTCGAGTGTTCTTCATGGTGTTCGTTCCGGAAGGGGAAAATGCATAAGGTGGGCAAAGTGTTGCCAGGCTAATCCCACCAATCTGAAATGAACGGATCTCCGTATCCGTTCTTTGCCATCAGCGAGGAATCAAGCCGAAGCCCAACGCCCCTGTAATGTCCATACGGGTCTGACGATCCTGTGGCGTCTGAAAAGTAGAGGTCTTTAACGATCACTGGATTGCCATCCGTCGAAGAGGTATGCCTTAGCCAGGCAGCTGTAAACTCAGGGCTCGCGTCATCATAGGAGTAATTCAATTCGACAGTCCAAATGTGATCGGACTCCTTCTTGTGAGGCCAGTTGGCCAAAAGTGGATGAATGATCTCAAACTTGAGGTAGCCGGGGTCGGGCACTCCCATTTCAGATGGCAGCCCAGACTCTGCAAAACTGAAGCCATTCTCGCTTCTGTATAGTTCAACCGCCAAGCCGACCTGCTTAAGGTTGGACGATATCACAGCGCTCTTACTGCTGTTCTGCGCCTGCGCGAGGGCCGCCGAGCTTATCGCAGCTATGACAATGATGACAACAATGACGATCAGAATTTCGATCAACGACCATCCGCGCTTTCGAGTCACTGGGCTTCCTCCACAATGAATGTGCTGGGAAACTTTGCCAGCTTATCGAGGCAGCGTCCGCCAATGGTCGAAACGGCAGCGCTTGAATCAATGACTTCAGCAACATACTCAAAGTGCTCTGTCGGGCTCAAAACCGCCGCGATTCTGCTGTCACTCGACCGGTGCTCCCAGTCCACGAGTCCGCCGCATTCCGGGCAATCAACAATAACTAGGGTCCGCTTCGAACCTTGAAGATCATTCTGGCATTCCAGAGGCAGATCACGCCGTTGCACTATGAGCCAACCTGCCTCAATTGACGGACCAGCGCACCCGATTGCGAGCATTGCAAGTATTGATCCTTGCTTTACCATGGGTGTATGGTAACGCAGTTTTTTGAGTCGGCCAGTAGACGGGGGGGGGGGGGGGGGCTTTAGGCCCAATTTGAACAAAGGTTTGCCCCTTTCCCAAACCCCCCCACCCCCCAAAAATTCGGGGGCGGGGGGCGGGTAGAAAACCGC
>JBGSIR010000473.1:0-10084 GCA_041742415.1 Fimbriimonadaceae bacterium
TGCGGCGGGCCCCGCAGCCAATTCCGTGGGTGCGGCCCGACGAAGCCGTGAGGCATGTCGGCTTCCGCCCCTCCCTCCCCGCTCGACTCCCGATGGGCTTCCGCGTTATTCGCCAGACCATCAAAGGCGAATCTCCGGCGCGGTTTGTGGCTCTGGATGCCACCGACGGCCTTTTCAGCGCCACGATTCTGATGTGGCACGGCAAAGCCATGCGCGGGCGCGGACCTGCTGGCTCTAATGGCGAGCCGCTGGCTGCAATGGCCTCCAACGACGTCGGGCTGTTTTCCACCACGCTTGGCGACGCGCCCGCGGCCGCCAAAGCCGCCTTGGCCAAGGCCATGATGGACGCCCAAAAGTCTGGCCCGCGGAACTCCGCGGCGCTGGATCAGGTTTTTGAGGAAGACTTGGCCGAAACTGAGGCCTGGCTTCCGCCCCTCGCAGATTGACTATGAAACCTCTGAACGCTCTCGCAAGCCGGCCGGCAGCCCTGATTGGGGTGGCGGCGCTGGCCATCGGCATTCCCTGGGCGGCCTCTGCCCTTTCGGCGGGCCAGGCTCCTGCGCCCAAAGCCAAAGCGCCCGTGCTGGCCAAGCCCGCGAGCCTGCCTGCGGAGCTGAAGCGAAGCCTTGGCCCCGTTCGCGAGACCGAAGAGGCGCTGGTGGCGCTCGCCGATGAGGTGAGCCCGAGCGTGGTCTCCATCACGCCTTCGGAGGACGCCATGCAGGGCGCCGTCGGCCCCCTGGGCAGCGGCAGCGGGTTTGTCGTTTCGGAAGACGGCTGGATCGTGACCAACGACCACGTGGTGAACGGCGCCGGGCAGGTGACCATCACCTTCACCGACGGCCGCCAAGTGCAGGGCCAAGTCTTCAGCGCGAACGACCCCACCGTGGATCTGGCTATGGTGAAGGTGGACCCCAAGAATTTGAAGCTGGCCCCCCTGCCCTTGGGCAACAGCGACGACGTTCGCCCCGGCCAGTTCGCCATCGCCGTCGGCTCTCCTTTCAACCTGGAGAACACGGTGACCATCGGCCACGTGAGCGCGCTGAACCGGCGCAACTCCATCCAGGACCGCAGCCAGGAGCGCAGCTATGTGGGCATGATCCAGACGGACGCCTCCATCAACCCAGGCAACAGCGGCGGCCCGCTCATCAACATCGATGGCGAAGTGATTGGGGTGAACTCCAGCATCGTCAGCGGCACGAATTCCAGCGCCGGGCTCGGCTTTGCCCTTCCCTCAAACACCGTTCGGGTGGTGGCCCAGGAGCTGATGTCGACCAAGAAGTTTGACCGCGGCGTTCTCGGCGTCTTCCCCGCCGACGTTCCCGCCTACCAGCTCGCCGAGATGAACATCAAGGGCGGCGTCCGGGCGGTTCAGGTCGTGCCCGACAGCCCTGCCGCTAAAGCGGGCGTCAAGGAGGGCGACCTCATCTTGGAGATTGACGGTCAGCCGATTCCGAACGAGGCCGCGCTCTTCCAGGCGATGTACGCCGCCTCTCCTGGCCAGCAGGTGGAAGTCAGCATCCGCACGGAAGCGGGTCAATCCCGCATGCTCACCATGGAGCTGATCGCGCCTCCGGCCGAAGTCGCCGTCCCCGAGCCGCCCCGCACTCAGCAGCGCCGAGCGCCGGACTTCTTCGAGAATCCGCTTGACCCCGAGGCCATGCCCATGCCTCGGCCGATGCTGGGGGTCTCGTTCGAGACCCTCTCCGAAGAGAACCGGTCCCAGTTCAAAATCCCCGCCGAAGTCACCTCCGGCGTGGTGGTGAACCAAGTGCTGCCTGATTCACCCGCCGAGAAGGCCGGCGTCAAGGTCGGCGACGTGCTGCTGAGCCTGAATGGCGCGAAGATTCAGGACGTGTCGCAGGTCGGCGAGCAGGTCATGAAGACAGGCCGCGGCGGCAAGCTCGAGATTGAAATCTCCCGGGCCGGCAAAGCGGTCAAGGTCACGGCTCAGCTCTGAGCCAAGTGGGCTGGAGCCAGGTCAGCCTGGCTTCAGCCCGCCGCGCACTTGCGGCATTCGCCCAGGACTTCCAGCCGAACTTCTTCGGCGGAGAATCCCTCTTCGGCCGCGGCCTCATTGGCCCCCGCCGCCACATAGTCGGGGACCTGGAACTCAACCACGCGGCCGCAGGAGCCGCACAGCAGGTGGCCCCGTTCGGAGCCGTGCGAGGCGCCCATCGTGCAGCGCATCCACCCCTCGCTTGCCCCAATGCGGTGCACCAGGTGAAGCTCCTCCAGCACATGCATAAATCGGTGCACCGTGGCGGCATCGACTGACCCGCCGACCGAAGCCACCGAATCCATGATCTCCTGGGGCCGACTCGGCCTCTCGGCAGCGGCCAAAGCGGCCAGCATTTCTCGCCGGGGCGAGGTCATGCGCAGGCCCAAAGCCTTCAATTTTTGCTCGGCGAGGGCGGGAAAGCCCGATTCCGGGGTGGTTTTGGGCATCTGAGGCGCGAATTTACCTACTAGAGCAAGGATATTGAACCTGGGCCTTGCAGAATGCGGGTTCAAGGGTCCACACTAACCGAGCCGGACTCAATCTGGCCGCCGATCCGAGGGGGTTGAAGGCGGGTGAGGCCCAGCAGGATTGCATCACAGAGGCATCGATGAACTTTTACAGCTTGAAAACGCGCTCGAAAGTGGAAGTGGACATCAGTAACGTCAAGAAGACGAAGTCCGTCCGCGAGACCAAAAATGGCGAGCAGGTTCGCTACCGGCTCACTGCCAGCCACAACGGCGAAACTTTGAACAAGTTTGTCGGCAAGGATGTCTACGACAGCCTTGACGTCGAAGAAGTCTGAGCCCGGCTCATTCCGAATTGAGGCGCCTTCCGCTCTGCGGTCGGCGCTTTTTTTGTGTCCGCCTCCTGAACCTCACCAATTCGTCGGCGTTCTAGGAACCGTGGCACAGTCGCGCGATCGAGAACTTACAGCGCACCTTCTGCGGCGCTTTGGCCTGGGAGCCAGCGAAGCGGAGCTGGACTATTACGGCGCTCAGGGCTATGAAGCCGCCGTCGATCGCCTGCTCGACTTTGAGAGCGTGCCCGACCCCATTCACGACGTGGAGGCCAACACCCTCCGCAACGAACAGGGCAACCTGCCGGTGCCGATTGTGCAGGGCCTGGTCTATTCCTGGCTGGTGGCCACCCAGCGCCCGCTGCCCCACAAAATGATGCTTTTTTGGCACGACCACTTCGCGGTCAGCGCCTCGAAGGTCACTCAGTCCTTCCTGATGAGCCAGCACTTTGAGACGCTCTACCAAGGGTCACTGGGCAGCTTCCCCGAGCTTTTGGAGTCAGTGAGCAAGGACCCGGCGATGATCTTTTGGCTGGACACCCAGGAAAACACCCGGCAGAAGCCGAACGAAAATTTTGCCCGCGAGGTGATGGAGCTCTTCACGCTGGGAATCGGCCACTACACCGAAGCCGACATCCAGCAGGCGGCCCGCGCCTTCACCGGCTGGAGCATTCAGCGCCAGCGGCGCGACGGCCAGCCGGCCGCCTCATACCGATTCATCCGAGGCCAGCACGACAACGGCCAGAAAACGATTTTGGGCAAGACGGGCAATTTCAGCGGCGAGGACGTGCTGACCCTGCTCGTGGAGCACCCCCGCACGGCGGTTCACCTCACCGAAAAGCTCTGGAAATGGTTTGTCCATCCCGATCCTGACCCGGCCGTGATCGAGCGGCACGCGGCCCGCTTCCGTCAGAGCGGAATGGACATTCGCGCCTGGTTGAAGGGTGTGATGCTGAGCCCGGAGTTTCGCAGCGAGGCCTCGATGCGGGCCGTGGTGAAGAGCCCGATCGACTTCTGCGTGCCCACCATGCGCGCCCTAGGGCTGGGCCAGGCGGTGCAGTACTTGGCGCAGCAGGCCGACACGCCCCAGGCGGGCCGCCGCGTTCTGCTCGGCGTAGTCGCCGCCCGGGCCACCAAATCGCAGGGAATGGAGGTGATGTTTCCCCCCGACGTCGCCGGCTGGGATGGCGGCCCGGCCTGGATCACCAGCGCGACCATTGTTGAGCGCATCAAGTGGGCCGAATCCCTCTTTCAGGCGGGTGGGCGCGGCGGAGCGGCGCAGGCTGTGTCGGCGGGCCTTGGTCCGATCTTCATCGGCTCCACCCCCGAGCAGGCGGCCGAAAAGCTCTGCAGCCTCTTTGACTATTCGCCCAGCCCCGAAGACCTGAGCCGAATTGCCGAAGGCATCCGCAGCGCCGCGCCGAACCGCATCACCCTTCCGCAGCTGGGCAACGCTCTCACATCCGGCGCGCGTCTTATCTTTGGAGCCCCGGCCTTTCAGATGGCCTGAACCCCGGGGCCAGGCCCCCTGACATGAGCAAGCTGCTGGAAACCGAAATCCTTCTGCGGCGCTTTGCCTTTGGCGTCCGGCCCGACCTGCTGAACCGGGCGCAGGAGATGGGCCGAGACAGGCTGATTGAGTGGCTGCTGGAGGCCAAGCCCGAAGGCGAGCCTTGGCCAGACGATGCGGTGATTCGCCTGCTGCGCCCCAATCAGGACGAGCCTGACATTAATCGAGTGCAGTTGGCCGAATTCACTCGGATTCTTGCATTCGACGCCCCACTTCAGGCTCAGATGATGCTCTTTTGGCACAACCACTTTGCAGTGAGCATTGACAAAGTGCAGCAGGCGCGCCCTATGGCAGACCACTTCGAGCTCATCCGACGGAACGCTTTGGGATCATTTGCCGAACTGCTCAATGGCATGTGCCGCGATCAGGCGATGATTTATTGGCTGGACCAGCAGGACAATCGTGCGGGGCGTCCAAACGAAAACTTCGCTCGCGAGCTGATGGAGCTGTTTACGCTGGGCATCGGGCGATATTCCGAATCAGATGTTGCCGAGGCGGCACGCGCCTTAACGGGCTGGACATTTGGAAGACAGCGGCAAGGCCGGATGACCCCGCAGGACTTGCCCGGCGCCAACACCGCGTTTTTTGTCCACGAGCCTTCTCGAGACACCGGCATGAAGCGGGTGCTCAACAAGACCATTGACACAGGCCAAGAGCTGATCGACCTGCTGTTGAGCCGACCAGAGTGCGCCGAACTGATCGCCGAGAAGGCTTGGCGCTGGTTCGCATCAGACTCGTCGCCCTCGAATTCTGTCAAGCGCCGTCTGGGCCAAGAGCTGAGCCGAAGCGGACTGCAAATGAAGCCCATGTTGAGACTGATGATGAAAATGCCGGAGTTTTATGAAGCAGCTCAATCGCCCAAGGTCAAGAACCCGATCCAGCTGTGCCGGCAGCTCTCCGAGGCGACCGGCGTGGACATTGCACAGCGTCGTCTCCTGAGGGCTGCGCCTCTGAAGTCTGATATCCAAGGCGTCAGAGCCGCAGTAAATCTTTTCCAGGCATGCCGAAACAGTGGCATGGAGCTTATGAGGCCACCAGATGTGGGCGGCTGGCCGGGAGGCAAGCACTGGATTTCGACCAGCCACATGGTAGAGCGGATCAATCTAGCCAGCCTTTGGCGGTCAAGAAACGTGCGAGCCGAGCTTCAAAATGCGCCAGATCTCATCAGCCACTGGCCCCTTGAAACGCGGCCGCTCGCCGAATTCCTAACGGCCTTTGTCGGGCTGAAGCCAACTGCTTCAAGAATCGAGACCGTCGAGCGAGCGCTTCTCGCCCGAAGGCCCTCTGGCACAGTGCCTCAGGGCATCGTTGTAAACGTCGCCGCGGAAGGCCTGCAGGTGCTGCTCGCCGACCCCGAGCTCCAGGTCCACTAGGGCTCCCTCGGTAAAATCTGCGCCATGACCCTCGACGAACAACTGGCGCTGCTCCGCCGAGGGACCACCGACATCATCAGCGAGGACGACCTTCGGGCCAAGCTGGCACTGGGGCGGCCGCTCCGCGTGAAGCTGGGCGTGGACCCCACCGCAAAGGATGTCACCCTCGGCTGGGCCGTCGTTCTGCGCAAGCTGCGAGATTTTCAGCGCCTGGGCCACACCGCCTGTCTCGTCATTGGCGACTTCACCGCCATGATCGGCGACCCCAGCGGCAAGAGCAAAACCCGCAAGCAGCTCACGCCGGAAGAGGTGCAGGCGAACGTTGAGGCGGTGAAGGAGAAGGTCTTCCAGATTCTTGACCCCGCCCAAACCGAGATCTCCTTCAACAAAGACTGGCTCGGAAAAATGGCCTTTGAGGACGTCATCCGCCTCTGCAGCCGCTACACCGTGGCCCGCATCCTGGAGCGCGACGACTTTGCCAAGCGCCTGCAAGAGAACCGGCCGATCGCCATGCACGAAATTCTCTATCCGCTGTGCCAAGGCATGGATTCGGTGGAGCTGGTGGCCGACGTCGAGATCGGCGGCAACGACCAGATGTTCAACAACTTGGTGGGCCGAAACCTCATGGCACAGTACGGCCAGGAGCCCCAGGTGGTGCTGCTCTGCCCGCTGCTGGTGGGCACCGACGGCAAGGAGAAGATGTCGCAGTCGCTGGGCAACTACGTCAGCATCAATGACGAGCCCAACGAGATGTTTGGCAAGACCATGTCCATCCCAGACAGCCTCATTGAGAACTGGTTTGAGCTCTGCACCGACGTGCCGATGGATGAGGCCCGCGCGATGCTGGCCGAGGGCAAAAATCCCCGTGATGCCAAGGTGCGGCTCGCCAAGGAGATCGTGGCGCTCTACCACTCCGCCGAAGCCGCCGACGACGCCGAGCGCTACTTTGTCGAAACCTTCAGCCAGAAGAAGCAGCCCGTCGAAGCGGAAGAGGCGGCGCTGCCTGCTCTGGACGAAATCCCCCTGGCCGCGCTCATCAAGGACCTTGGCCTGGCTCCCAGCAATGGCCAGGCCCGCAAGCTGATGCAGGCGGGCGCGGTTTCACTGGACGAGGACAAGGTGACCGACGGCTTTGCCGCCTTCGCCCCGGCCGAGCTGAATGGCCGAATTCTGCGCGTGGGCAAGCACCAGTTCCGCAAGCTCCGGGCATAAAAAAACCGCCCTCCTGCAGGAAAAGGAGGGCGGCTGCGCGCGGCTTCAGTCTTCGTGCTCTTCGAATTCGCCGACGATGCGGTCGACGTTGTGGAGGCCGGGATATTCACCGGGGAAGTTCGTGCTCGCGGAGGTCAGCGTGGCCTCCCAGGCATAGAACTTAGCGTGGCCGTCGCTGAAAGCAAAGTTGCCGCCCTTGTCATTCCAGACCCGCTGATAGATCGGCGATTCGAGCCAGTTGAAGTGCTCCTCGTCGTCATGCGGCTGGTGCCCGTCCTCTTCGTGGCCGCAGCCTTCGTAGGCCTCGGGGTCATTCCAGGAGGTGTAGTCGCAGGGCCAGGAGTGGTAGTCCAGCTCGTCATAGTCCTGGTCGCGCAGGGCCATCACAATCTGGTTCGACGGCAGGCTCACCGTAGTAAGTGAGATGCCATGCGCAAAGAGGCCGTTGATCAGATAGTCGCTGTCTGGCGCATCGGGGCCGGCGGAATAGGCGGGCGTGCGGAAGATGCCGCGGTTCTTGACATACGGGAAAAGCGGCTCGAACCAGTAGTACTCGTGCTCGTGGTCCACGTCCACCGACCGATCGTCATAGTCGGCGGCGTACATCTGGAGGGCGAGGCCGAGCTGCTTAAAGTTGCTCAGGTCCTGCGTCTTCTTTGCGGCGGCTTTCGCTTGGGTGAAGACCGGGAAAAGGATGGCCGCCAAGATCGCGATGATGGCGATGACCACCAACAGCTCGATCAGCGTAAAGGCTTTCCGCGTCATTGCGAGAGTCTGGCATTAATTCAATTCCTATTGCAAGACCCATGCAGAAAAGCCGCTCCCGAGGGCCCCTGGGGAGCGGCTTGGGGGGGTTATTTGGAGCCGCCGCCGCCACAGCAGCCGCATCCGCAGCCGCACGAGCAGGCGCAGTTGGGTCCACAATTGCACTTGTCCATAGGGGTTCCTCCTCCCTCGAGATGCCGATCCAGCGCGCCGGCCCCATGGCAGCAGCATCCGTTTTCCCTCATTCTCAGCCGTAGGCCCGCGCGCAGGGCGTCCCTCTTTGCACGGTGCGGCATGTCGCCTCCCCATCGCCACAGGGTCTCAAGGGGCTCCCGGGCGGGTTCGGCGATCTGATAGGCGATCCAGCGGTGCACGCGGCGGGTTTCCACCACACCGGCGTCGCGCAGAATCTGCAGATGGGTGCTGAGGCTGCTCAGGGGCATCTCGATGGCATCGGCCAGCTCCGCCACATAGAGCTCCCGCTCCCGAAGCAGGTTCAGGATGCGGATGCGCGTGGGGTCGGAGAGGGCCCGGCCGAGGTCGAGAAGGAGCTGCATCGGTCTATTTCGATTATTCCCGAAATGAAGTTCTCACTTCGGGACTTTCCGAAATGACTATCCCACGGAGGGCTGTGGCAGGGCCGGGGCGGAGCGGCGGCGCTTGCGCCAGCGGAAGAACTGGATGGCGGCCATGGTGAAGAGGCTCAGCATGGCGGTCACGTCGTCGGCCAGGCCGAGGAGCGGGATGACGTCAAGGATGAGGTCCACCGGCGAGAGCCCATAGGCGACGCCTGCCACAGCGGGCAGAATTGCGGACCAGGGGAGGCGGGCAAGGCGCTTCACAATATGTTAGACGGTTAGGGCAGCCTTGGGGTTTTGAAGGATAGTAGGACCCCTGCCTTGACATTCTCAAGGCAGGGGTCACTTTGAGCTCAATCTTTCTTGAATCCGAAGCCCACAAGCACTGCCTCTTGGTGCTCCGCAGCTTGGGCGTTCAGCTCGGCCACCATAGTGATGTCTCGGCCGACCACCAGGCGCAGCGGCCGATCGGCAGGAGATGCGGCGATGGAGTCCACGATCGCCTGGCTCACTTCTTCAGGGCGGTTCCCTTCTGGGCTCTCAAAGAACTTTTGCACGGTCTCTTGGAAGCCGGCCATCATCTCGCCCACGTGGCCGTAGGCCTCCATGACGCCCGCATTGCCGGGCACGGTTTCCTTGCCAAAGAGCGGCGTCGGAAAGGCGCCCGGCTCGATGATCGTGGTGGTTATGCCGAGAGGCTCCAGTTCCAGGCTCAGCGCCTCGGCAAAGCCCTCCACGGCAAACTTGCTGGCAACATAGCTCGCCACTCCGGGAAAGGCCAGCCGACCCACTCCGCTGCTGATGTGGATGAGATGGCCCGAGCCCTGGAGGCGCATGAGGGGCAGCACCGCACGGGTCATGTCCATGAGCCCCGTGAAGTTGGTGGCAATCACCCAGTCGGTCTGCTCTTTGGCAAAGGCCTCGAATGGCCCGCCATAAAAGATGCCCGCATTGTTCACCAAAGCGTCAAGGCGGCCCTGCTCAGCGTCGATCTTTGCCACGGCCGCAGCGATGGAAGCGGTGTCGGTCACGTCCAGCTCCACCACCCGCAGGTTCTCCTGTCCGCGCGCCTCAAGCGAGGCTCGGTTCTCGGCGTTGCGCCCCTGGATGTCGCGCATTCCGGCATAGACGGTGTGGCCCTGATCGGCCAGCATTTCAACGGCGATGCGGCCAAATCCGGTGGAGGCTCCGGTGACGAGAATTGTCTTTGTCATGCGCCCTTCTAGTTGCGCATGCAACATATTGCAGCAGAGCCCTGGGAAAATTGGGCCCAGGCAAGATAAAGGCCCCTGGCGCCCGAAATGAGCCAGGGGCCAGAAGGCATCAGCTGCGCGCGCCGGTGAGAATGACGTCGCCCACCGCGAAGGATCGGCGGATGTCCTGCAGCACCACGCGAACGCGCTGGCCCACGAAATCGGCGCCGTCGACCAGCTCTACGTAGTAGCCATCATCGGTCCAGCCGAGGGTCTTGTTCACGTGCTCGAAGCTGGAGCGGCGGACGTTGCATTCCAGGGCCTGCGAGCGGCGGTAGTTCATGAGCTCGCGCTCCATCTCCTCCATGCTGGCCTTGGTGATGGCGAACTCTTCGTAGTCGAAATCCATGTTGGCGCGGATGTAGAGGCCGTGGCGCAGGTCGTGCTCCAGCTCCTCGATCTCCTCGCCGTCGGCTCCGATGAGCGCCTCGACCACGGCCGGGTGGCACTCGACAAAGAACCCGTTGCCGGGCTCGGCCAGGCGGCGGCGCATTTCGCGCTCAATCCAGAGGCCCACGGTGTCGGCGCTGGCGAT